>JAAYAB010000201.1 GCA_012719595.1 Bacillota bacterium | reverse complement strand
TCAGGATCAGCGTCGAGGACGACGGACGGGGCGTCGATCTGCACCACATTGAGATGGTTCTGAGCGGCCAGGTAGAGGCGACGAACACGAGCATAGGCCTTAGGAACATCAATGAGCGGGTAAAGATGGCCTTTGGCGAAGACTACGGCATCAGCGTCGAAAACCGTGTTCCGACCGGCACGAGAGTCACCGTCACGCTGCCGTATGTGCCACCCTTGAACGGAGAACCAGAGCCGATGCCAGACGGCACGTCAGAAACGACATCAGGGGGCAGTCACAGGATGTCGGAGGCGAAGTCATGTGAGGACGTTGCTGATCGCTGACGATGAACGCACGATCCGCGAGGGAATCGCCGGTTCGATCGACTGGAGCTCTCTCGGGATCTCTCGAGTCTTGTTGGCGTCCAACGGCAGAGAGGCATACAAGACCATTGTCAAAGAGAAGCCCGATATTGTCCTCATTGACATAGTCATGCCGGAGATGACCGGGATCGAAGTGATCTCGCGCTTTCACGACGATGCCGAAGCCCCGCAGTTTGTCGTCATATCCGGTTACAACGAGTTCGACTACGCTCAGGAAGCGATCAGGTACAACGTCAAGGACTACCTCCTGAAGCCGTGCGACTGCGAAGAGATTGCTAACACCATACGTGGAATCATCGCGAGACTGGAGCGGTGGCAATCGGCGGAAAGAGAGCGGATGCGCCTCAGGCAGTATGTCGCTTCGCTCAGAACTCAAGCTCAAGAGCAGGCCATGCGAAACTTGCTCGTTGGAGCTGCAACCATGGATGCGGAGTCGTTCTTCCGCACGTTTGGCGCGTCTTGCCGCCAGTACCGATTGCTGCTGTTCTCGTTCGAGGACCCGGGCGACTACTCCCAACTCGCAGCACTCAAGAACTGCATCGACTGCATTGCCGACATCGCCTGCTGGAGGTTCAGCCTCATTCTGGGTGACTGTGTGGTGCTTGTCATCGACGCAGATGCCGTGATCTGCGCCAAGAGTATCGCGCGCAGGGTGCATGAGGAGACCGCCCGCTCCCGCATCTCAGGAATCAGAGCCGCCATCAGCGACACCGGATCCATCGATGACCTTCGACTTCTGTACAAGCAGGCCTGGGAGGCGATCAGACTCGTCTCTCCCTGCGGCCCAGCTGTCGCGAAGGCCGAATCAGGAATACCGCTCATGGACGCCTCGATCTCGAGGTACTCAGAGCCGATCCGAAAGGCTATCGAGTATGTGAAAGATAACCTCAGCGACAGCTCCCTCACCCTGAACCGCATAGCCTCGGACGTCCTCTACCTCAATCCGGACTACCTCGGCAGGCTCTTCAAGAAGGAGTGCGGAGTCAAGTTCTCCGAATACCTGACGACTGCCCGCATGGAGCGCGCAAAGCGAATCATTGCCGGATCAAGTGAACTGCGGATCTACGAAGTAGCCCGGCTCGTGGGTTTCGGCAACAACACAGCGTATTTCGGACATCTCTTCCGGGAGTACACAGGGATGCGGCCCACCGAGTACCGCGCCAGGTTCGCCAGGAGCGGATAGGCCGAGGGCCCGCCGACGACGGTCGACCGACGGGTCAGCCAACGGCCTGCCGACGGGACCGCCGACGCACAGGCAAGGCGACAGCCAGGTCTAGGACCCCGTGGGTTAGGCCTGCGAGGGTCCATCGTGTTCGTAGCGGAACCAGTCGAAGTCTACTACTCCGCCTGCGCCAGTGGAATTGTATGTGAACAGACCGATTCTGGCGCCCTTCCAGAATCCGTAGCTGAGCCTGCACTCACCGCCCAGCCGCAAGAATCTCGTGCCATCAGTGCTGAATGACAGCGTGGTCGCACCTGCGAAGTCGTAGTGCGTGCTAAACCAGACTCTCTCACAGCATATCTCAGGACCGTGATAGGCGACTCCTGCAGTCATAGCCTCGATGTGGAAGCCTGAATCGCTCCTTTCGACACATATCCAGTTGTCTGCATCTGCACCCAGGAATGTGAGACCCGCCCTCTGCCCTGTCGCCATCCCCTCCACGCACTGCTCGACGGTCACAGTGCCTTTTCCTCCGATCAGTTTCTGCGTGAGGGTATTCCTCGCTCTCATGATGTCCGGGGCGTGCACGGCTCTCAGTCTCAGATACCCGGGTCGCTCCGTCAGCGACCAATACTCAGGGACGGGATTGTGGTTCCATTGCCACTGAAGGCCGAGTGAGGGGCTGTCAAACTCATCCGAAGTCTGAAGGAAGGCAGTGTGCTGAGCCTGAGAGTGCTGCGCCGCAGGATGCTCGGAGCTGACATTCGGTTTCCGGAATACCTCTACCGGCTCGCCGTCGCGGCCCATGATCGGCCAGCCATCCACCCAGCGCACCGGCTGAAGGTGACACACCCTGCCGAGCGCGCCTAGGCTCTGGAAGTGAACAAACCATGACTCGCCGCACGGCAGATCGACCAGGCCACCCTGATGAGGACCGTTGACCGCGGTCCTCCCCTGCTGCAGCACTACCTTCCTCTCATATGGCCCGTAGATGCTCCTCGAGCGAAGGGCAGTCTGCCATCCCTGACTGACTCCGCCCTCAGGAATGATTAGGTAGTAGAATCCATCCCTCTTGTATATCTTGGTTCCCTCGGCGGTCTTCCCGATGTAGACGATCACTCCATCGTCCAGCAGTTGCTTTCCGTCCGGACTCATCCGATGGATGATTATCGGACCCGCCCCAACGGTGCTATGTCCCAGGTAAGCGTTCCCGTCGTCATCCCAGAACGGGCACGGGTCCTCCCACCCGCGAACTCGCTTGACTTCGTGGAGAGGCGCCCAGGGTCCGGCAGGGTTTTCTGCCGTGCTCATGTACAGCCCTTCCTCGGGAGTGCAGAAGTAGACGTAGAACAGCCCGTCGTGATGCCGGATCGCAGGAGCCCAACTGCCTATGCCGTAGCGGTCCATCGCATCGTAGCGCGGATCGATGTCCAGTCTGTCATAGACTTGCCCTATGATCGTCCAGTTGACAAGATCCTTCGAGTGGAGCACAGGCATGCCTATGTAGTGAAACTCCGAGCACACCATGTAGAAGTCATCACCCACTCTGATCACATCGGGGTCAGAGAAATCCGCCTTGAGCACTGGATTGCGGTAATAGCCGTTCCCCATGTCTCCCCAAGCTCCAGGCCTCAGCTGCTCTGAACCAGTCACAGTTGCTCCTCCTCCTGATACGTCATCCTGGTCACGGTGTGGATTCCAGATTCTGCGGCAAATCCCTTCCAGCGAGTGCGCACCGGAGGGTGTGTAGCCCGACGGATAGCCCGAGCCTGTCCTTGAGAAGCGCATCGGGGCAGGGCG
>JAAYAB010000200.1 GCA_012719595.1 Bacillota bacterium | reverse complement strand
ATCGAGAATACTGACAGCACGACCAGCACGTCGTGAATGAGAGCCAGCACTCCCGCGACTGCGAACCTCGGTTCGAAGCGAAGCGAAACGTATACGAGGATTCCGAACGACGCAAGTATCAGAGCGTAGACGGTCTTCTTGACGAGTTCCTGGCCGACGATCGGATCGACCTGGTCTGTGCTCAGCTCTGTAACCGGACCTAACCTCTCGCTCAAGAGGTCCATCATGCTGTTCTGAACGGCGCCGGAGATCGGGTTCACGCGGACCATTGCGATCCTCCGGGTGCTGTCGAGGCGCACCGAGAACTTGGAGATCCCGAGCTCTTCCGCCTCAGGAGATCCGAGGACTTCCTCGATCTCGGAGATCTCGACTGTCCGTCCGAACTCCATCTGTATGAGAGTGCCGCTCGTGAAGTCGATCCCGAGATTCAGGCCCCGGAAAGCCAGCGAGATGAGGCCGATCAGGATGAAGACTCCGGAGATCAGATAAAATGCCTTCCGCCTTCCGATGATGTTATACACGCTGCTCAGCCTCCCCGCCGAAGAATCTGGCATAGCGCTCCGGATCCCTGTCGACCAGGACACTCAACAGGATCCTCGTGACTGTTATGGCCGTAAACATGCTTGCGAGGATGCCTATGCTCAGCGTGAGAGCGAATCCCTGCACGCGGCCAGTTCCGAACCAGAACAGGATTGCGGCGACTATCAGAGTTGTCACGTTCGAGTCGAGGATTGCGGTGAACGCCCGTCTGAACCCGGAGTCTATTGCCGCACGCACCCGCTTCCCGCTCTTTCGCTCTTCCTTGATCCGTTCAAAGATTATGACGTTGGCATCGACGGCCATACCCACAGAGAGCACGAATCCAGCTATGCTGGGAAGCGACAGAACCGCCCCGATGCTCATGAACGCCGCATAGACGATCAACATGTAGATAACCAGGGCAAAATCGGCCACGAGTCCCGGCAGTTTGTACACCAGCACCATGAATATGAAGACGAGAGACACGCCGACTATGCCCGCAAGGACGCTCATGCGCACTATTCGTTCTCCAAGGACCGGGCTCACGCTTCTCGACTCTCTCTCAGCTATGGGCGCAGGCAGCGTGCCGCCTCTTAGAATCGCAGCCTTGTTCTTCGCCCACTCGATCGTGACGTTGGGTCCCGATACTACAACCCGTTCTCCGAGCTGCTCCCGGATGACGCCGTTGAAGATCTCCATCTCGTCCAGATACGCAGTCAAGACCTGTCCGATGTTGTTCTTGCTCACATCGCGCATGATCCTGCCGCCTTCAGCACTGAACGTAAGGTTGAGGACAGGCTCTCTCCCGAAGTCGCCTCCGAAGCCTGCCGCCGCTGTCCTCAGCTTGTCGCTCCCGCTCATCACGACGCGGTCTCCGATCTTGAACACGAGGACACCCTGGCTTCCCATGACCTCTCGGGCGGCATCGATGTCTGTTATGCCAGGGAGCTCTATGACGATTCTGCGCCCGTCACCGCCCATGAGCCTCTGCACGACCGGCTCAGCGACGCCAAACTCGTCCACGCGGCGCCTGACCGCCTCGACCACGTCATCGATCATCTCGTCGGTCAGTTCCTCACCGCCCGGCGGAGGGAGCACCTCCAGGACGATGTTGATGCCTCCCTGGAGATCGAGGCCTAGGTTTATGGGCTTTCCGAATCGTCTGTCGTTCTGAACGCCCAAGTACACACTGGCGCCGACAGCCACCAGGACGACTGCTGCCACCAGGATCAGGCCTAAAGCATTACGACGGCTCATCCAAACAATTCCCCTTTCGTCCGACAGCACACAGATACCATTATAGATTGGGCGTTTATGCTTGTCAATTCGTGGTCAGAGCCTCCGTCCGCCCAATCGTGCGGGTACCGCTGCAGTTGGATTGACGCGCCCAGAGCCGTCAGTCGATCACCTTTGAAATCGAACTGCGCGTCATCTTGAGCTGGACCTTGTCAGCGACCTTGAGAATGAGGGTATCGTCACGGAGCTCTACGATCTCTCCATAGATCCCGCCCGTGGTCACAACCTTGTCGCCCTTCTCCAGAGCGCTCAGCATCATGTTGCGCTCTTTCTGTTGTTGCTGCTGAGGCCTCATGATGAAGAAGTAGAACACGGCAAGCATGACCAGAAAAGGCGACATGCTGACTATGAGTGCAGCCAGCCCTCCGGCTGCCTCGGTCTCAGCGCCGTTTTGTGCAGTCAGCCAACTTGCAAAGAACGAACTCATCCATGCATACCTCCCGCAAATCGTACCAGAACTAGTATTCCATGCTGTCTGAGGAATCCCTTTTATCGCCGCCGCTCGAATCCCTGCCGCAACATGATCTCTCGCATATACTCTGCATACCTGCCATGCAATATAGCCTCCCTCGCACCTTTGACGATTCCTATGAGGAAGTGCAGATTGTGGTATGTGGTCAGCCTGTACCCCAGGATCTCCTTTGCCTTGAGAAGATGCCTTATGTAGGCCCGGCTGTAGGTGCGGCACACCAGGCAGTTGCACTCCGGATCCAGCGGTCCGAAGTCGTTCGCATACGCTGCATCTCTGACGATCAGTCTGCCTGAGGCAGTCATCACAGATCCGTGTCTGGCGATTCTCGTCGCCAGCACGCAGTCGAACATATCGATGCCCCGCGCAATCCCCTCCAGAACCGCGTCGACCGATCCAACCCCCATGAGGTATCGAGGCTTGTCGACTGGCAGAAGGGGCGCTGTGTGGTCGAGGATCTCGTACATGAGCTTCTTCGGCTCTCCGACGCTGAGCCCTCCGATTGCGTATCCCGGGAAGCCGACGTCGCTCAGCTCGGCCGCGCTTCTCGCGCGCAACTCCGGATACATGCCTCCCTGGACTATCCCGAATAGCGCCTGGTCTTCTCTTGCATGAGCCGCCTTGCACCGCCTCGCCCACCTGGTCGTCCGCGCGACCGACTCCTCAACATAGGAGCGCTCCGCGGGATACGCCACGCACTCATCGAAGCACATGATGATATCCGCACCCAGCGCGTTCTCAACCTCCATGACCCGTTCAGGACTCAGAGTGTGATACGAGCCATCCAAGTGAGACTGGAACCTGACTCCGTCTTCGGTGACCTCTCGGATATCGGCCAAGCTGAACACCTGGAAGCCGCCGCTGTCAGTCAGGATTGGCCTGTGCCAGGCCATGAAGGAGTGAAGCCCGCCCGCTTCAGCTATCAGCTCGTGGCCCGGCCTGAGATAGAGATGGTAGGTGTTGGACAGGATGATCTGCGCGCCTACTTCCTCCAGCTCGGCAGGAGACATCGTCTTCACGGTCGCCTGAGTGCCCACAGGCATGAAGACCGGGGTCTCAACCAGTCCGTGGGGTGTGTGCACGACTCCTGCCCTCGGACCCGATCCGTCGGGGTCCGACTTCAGCTCAAACGAAAACCGCACATCGATGCCTCCTCACAGAATCAGCATTGCGTCTCCGAAGCTGAAAAACCTGTAGTTGTCCTCTATCGCATGTCGGTACGCCCTGAGGATGAGCTCACAGTCAGCGAAGGCGCTAACCAGCATCAGCAAAGTGGACTTCGGGAGATGGAAGTTGGTCAGCAGCTTGTCTACCACTCTGAACCTGTAGCCCGGGTAGATGAATATGTCCGTCTCCGCCTGGACCGGAAGGACTCTGCCGACCCGGTCGTCCCAGGCTGACTCGAGAGACCTGACCGACGTGGTTCCAACTGCGACGACCGAGTGTCCCTTCTCTCTTGCCTCGTTGACGGCCGCAGCAGCATCCGCCGGTACTTCATACACTTCGGAGTGCATCCGGTGCTCCTCTACGTTTTCCGTCGAAACCGGCCGAAAGGTCCCGAGTCCTACGTGGAGCGTAATCTCGACCACCCTTATCCCCTTGTTGACGAGTGTCTCAAGCAGCGAGTGCGTGAAGTGCAGGCCGGCCGTAGGTGCGGCCACGGAGCCGCGGTGCTTGGCGTACACAGTCTGATACTGGTCGGGCGAGTCGAGCTCGCGGGTGATATATGGAGGCAGCGGAACCTGGCCGATCTCGTCTATCAGATCTTCGAGCGGGCGGGGAGCCTCGAATCTGACGATCCGTCCCCCAGCCTCTGTGACGCTCTCGATATGCCCAACCAACCCGCCCTCGTAGTCTATGATATCGCCAGGACGGACCCGCCTGCCAGGCCGGACCAGGCAATCCCACCTGTCCTCATCGATGCTGCGAAGCAGCAGGGTCTCGATTCTTGCCTTCGTCTTCCTCCTGCGCCCTAACAGCCTGGCGCGAATCACCCGGGTGTTGTTCAGAACCAGCACATCGCCCTCGCTGAGGTAGTCTCCAATGTCGCTGAACACCCGATCCTCAAGCCGGCCATCCGCTCTGTGGACCACCAAGAGCCGAGAAGTGTCTCTCGGCTCCGCGGGGAACTGGGCTATGAGGCGCTCCGGCAGCTCGTAGTCGAAATCACTCACTCTCATAGAACCCGAATCTCCTCAGAGCCTGCTCATCCTTGCGCCAGCT
>JAAYAB010000025.1 GCA_012719595.1 Bacillota bacterium | reverse complement strand
CCCGCTGAGACTATCGACACCATCAGAGCACTCGCCATGTTGATGACGTGGAAGTGCGCGCTCGCAGACCTTCCACTGGGAGGCGGAAAGGGCGGAGTTGTCGTAGACCCTGCATCACTCTCAGACAGCGAGAAGGAGAGGCTCTGTCGCTGCTTCATTAGAGAAATGGCGAAAAACGTCGGACCTTCGGTCGACATACCTGCGCCTGATGTCGGCACCAATTCGCAGATGATGGGCTGGATGATGGACGAGTACATCAAGATAAAGGGAGAGTTCCAGCCTGGCGTGGTCACAGGCAAGCCCCTGTGCATCTGCGGTTCGCTCGGCAGAAGGGAAGCGACCGGGTTCGGCGTCATTGTATCCGTTCGCGAGGCTCTCAAGTTCCTGAATCTCTCTCCGGAGACTTGCCGCGCTTCGATCATGGGTTTCGGAAACGTAGCGCAGTACGCTGCCACCAACTTCGTGCAGCTTGGCGGCACAGTCGTGTGTGTATCGTACTGGAATCGCAACGACAAAAGGGCGTACACGATATCCAAACCTGACGGGGTGGATCCGTTCTTCTTGCAGACAATAACCGATCAGTACGGCGCCATAGACAACGAACGGGCGCGCTGCGCAGGGTATGAGATAGAAGACGGCGACGCTTGGCTGTCAAAAGAAGTGGAAGTGCTTATCCCTGCAGCGGTCGAGGGTGTCATTACCGGCGAGACCGTCGGCAGACTCAGTCCCAGGGTGAGGATCATAGCCGAGGCAGCCAACGGACCGACCACCGTGGAAGCCGACGCAGTGCTCAGAAGCAACCCGCGTGTCCTGGTGATCCCCGACTTCCTCTGCAACGCCGGCGGAGTGATCTGTTCGTACTTCGAAGGCGTCCAGAACAGCATGAATCTCTATTGGGATGAGAAGGAAGTAAACCACAAGATAGAGAGCAAGATGATGAGCGCGTTCTGGAAAGTGGCTGAGATGGTCAAGCAGAAAGGCATGTACATGCGGGACGCCGCATACATGCTGGCCGTGCAGCGGGTCGTCGAGGCAATGAGGCTCCGCGGATGGATCGACTCAGAGACCCGCACGTTTGCCAAGAGCGAATCGTCTGACGAGGAACTCAAGAGGCTCAAGTGCAAGGTCTCCGACCTGACCAGAGACGCCTCAGGAGTCCTCAAAGAGATCGAGGCGCTCGCGAGCGACAGCGAGATACACAAGAGAGTGAGCCTGCTCAAGGATTGCCTGGACCGCGTTGCGAGAGAATGCGGAGCTAGGTAGGCAAGATGCCAGCCATTTGAAAGACTGTAAGATGATTGAGCGGAATTCCACTTGCGTTCTGTCTTGGCAGGCGCGATAATGGGGATGACCTCATACGTGCGCGTACAACCTGTTCTACTTACGTGCACGGGCACGTACGATTTTCGACAACGGCAAGGCGGCTTGAGCACAGCAGGCGGATAGAGAGCCGATTCAGGGAAGGCGCATTTCCATGGGCGTGACGATCAACGACATCGCCAAAAAGGCAAAGGTTTCGCGAGGCACTGTTGACAAGATTCTGCACAACAGGCCGGGGGTCAGCGACGAGGTCAGGGCTGCTGTGCTGCAGATCGCGAGCGAGCTAGGCTACAAGCCAAACGTGGTCGGAAAGGCCCTGTCACACCAGAAGAAACCCCACAAGATCGGTGTGATATTTCCTGCCAAGAGTGTGTTCTTTGAGCAGCTTCAGAGCGGCATAGATGCCGCGCACCGGGAGTATGAGGATTACGGTCTGGTCATTGAGTGCAGAGCAATGGCCCCGCTGCTTCCGTCTGAACAACTGCGTCTCATAGACTCGCTGCGAAGCGAGATCTCAGGCCTTGCCCTGGTGCCTATAAACCACGCAGCTGTAGGCGAGAGAATAGATGAACTGGTTGATGAAGGGCTGCCAGTGGTCACATTCAACAACGACATCAAGTCCTCGAAGAGACTCTGCTTCATCGGTCAGGATGCCATCAACGCAGGCAAAACTGCGGGCGAACTCATGGGCAAGACACTGGGAGGCCAGGGCAGAGTCATCGTCATTTCCGGCCGTGTCGACATGCTGCATTTGAGCCAGCGGACAGAGGGATTCACCAGCCTCATCAAAGAGGAGTTTCCTGATATAGAGCTGGAGAGCATGAGGGCGCCTCATGGAGTTGAAGGACCGTTGAGGAGGTCGATGGTATCGTACTTCGAGAAGAACAAAGCTGTGAAGGGTGTCTTCGTACCGGACGGCGGCATTGCGGGGCTGATAGGCAGGATAATCGGCGAGGCGGGGCGTAAGGACATAAAGGTCGTCGTGTTTGACCTCCTTGGCGATACGAAAGACTTGATAATGGAAGGCATCATTGATTTTGCGATAGACCAGAACCCCTTTGAGCAGGGATATAGAGCGATCAAGGTGCTGTTTGACTACATCTACGCAAAAAGAGAACCTGAGCAGGAGTACCAGTATACTGACATCAGTGTCAAGATGAAGTACAATCTTTGATTGACAATACAGCGGGAAGGTAAGTGATTAGCATTAACACGAGAAGCCGATTGCTGGCCAGACTAGCGGATATCGAGAAGCAGCCTACTGGATACTGGGGACAACGCATACTCGCACAGATACGCTACGCGCTGGAACTGACCCGTGATCAGGGCGTGGACAAGCAGCAGGCTATCGAGGAGGCAGCGCGCCTGGTTCTTGAGGGGTTCGAGAAAGACGGCGCGATCACACGTGAGACTTGCAGGCGTGCTGAGGCGGCTCTCTCAAGTCTGTCAGCGCTCGCAAAGCAGCACAACGTGATGTGCATCTCGCACGCACACATCGACATGAACTGGATGTGGAGTTGGCCTGAAACAGTGGCCATCACACTTGACACGTTCCGCACCATGCTCAAGCTCATGGAGGAATACCCCGAGTTCACCTTCTCTCAGTCTCAGGCCTCCGTCTACAAGATCGTAGAGGAATATGATCCGGAGATGCTCTCGATCATCAAGTCGAGAGTCAAGGAGGGGCGCTGGGAAGTAACTGCCTCCACGTGGGTAGAAGCGGACAAGAACATGCCGAACGGCGAGAGCATGGCTCGTCACTTGCTGTATGCGAAGACCTATCTGAGCCGGCTCTTCGACATACCGCTCGACGACCTGTTTCTCGATTTTGAGCCGGACACCTTTGGGCATAGCGCTAACGTCCCTGAGATTCTGAACAAGGGCGGAGTGAAGTACTACTATCACTGCCGCGGGTACAATGCCAAGTACCCGGAATACCACCTATACCGGTGGGTTGCTCCGTCCGGCGCATCGGTGCTGGTCTACCGTGAACCCTTCTGGTATCTGGGCGAGATCGATCCCTCCATCGTCTACTACGGTCCGGAATTTCGCAGGAAGTGCGGCCTCGACACCATGCCGAGAGTCTTCGGTGTAGGCGACCATGGCGGAGGCCCGACTCGGCGCGACATCGAGCGGATCCTGGACATGAACACATGGCCGATATTCCCGCAGATACGCTTTGGCACGCTTCGGGAGTTCTTCGCTATTGCCGAGTCGCAGGCTGTCAACGTGCCTGAAATAAGAGGCGAGTTGAACGTCGTGTTCACGGGCTGCTACACATCTCAGGCCCGAGTCAAGACGGCCGGGCGGAAGGCAGAGGCCGGCCTCTTCGACGCCGAGTTGTTCAGCACCATGTCGACACTCGCAACCAAGGCGCCATACCCGCAGCAGGCCTACAAGAAGGCATGGACAAATGTCTTGTTCAACCAGTTCCACGACATCATCACGGGTTCGGGCGTCAGAGATACTCGTGAATACGCGATGGGGCTTTACCAGGAAACCATGGCTACGGTTCAGAGCCAGAAACAGAAGGGTCTGTATAGGATCTCGAGCAGCATCGACACGAGCGGCCTGATTGCTGAATCTGAGTCATCGGCGACCGTGTCCGAGGGAGCAGGTGTTGGCTTTGGGATCTCGGCGTTCCGAGTCTCGCAAGTGGGCAGAGGAAGAGGCAAGACCAGGCTGTTCCATGCGTTCAATCCGTCCGGGAGAGAGCGGAGCGAGCCGGTGGAGATCGTGATATGGGACTGGCCTGGCGACGTTCGCCGGATGAAGTTCGCCGGTCCGAATGGTGAGACTCTGCAGCATCAGCTCATCGAGCCGAACGGTCAGTACTGGGGGCACAAATACGTAAGGGTATTGGTGCAGGCCTCAGTTCCTCCGTTTGGATACACGACTTTGGTTCTCACGGAGACCGAAGAGCGCGTCGACGATTACGACTTCGGCCCGCACCAGCGCGTGGAAACGCCGGATGAGTTCGTGCTCGAGAACTCCAGTGTCAGGGTAGTGCTGAACCCGCAGAATGGAGCGCTGGTTTCGTTTGTCGATAAGTCCACCGGAACGGAGTATGTCGACCCCACCCGGACTACCGGAGTGTTCCGGTACATTCTCGAAGACGATGCCAAGGGGATGACCTCCTGGCAGGTAGGCCGGTACATGCAGGTCAACGAGCTGACCGGCAACGTCAAGGTGCGCTATGCAGCCCGCGG
This sequence comes from Bacillota bacterium, assembly GCA_012719595.1. Classification (GTDB taxonomy): domain Bacteria; phylum Bacillota; class DTU014; order DTU014; family DTU014; genus JAAYAB01. The sequence continues at coordinate 4,281 of JAAYAB010000025.1, read as the reverse complement.
CCCGCTGTATCAGGCTGTGGTCTGCACCACTGAGTTCGGCAACTCTTCTCTCAAAGTGGAGATCGGGCTTCGCACCGGAAGTCCGGTTCTTGAGTACTCGGTAGAGTGCGACTGGCACGAGATCGGCAGGCGCGGGAAGTCGGTTCCTCAGTTGGCATTTGCCCTGCCTATTCCGTTCACCTGCACGAAGTTCAGGTACGACGTGCCGTTTGGAGTGGTCGAGCGCCAGCCGCAGGATCTCGATGTTCCGGCCAACAGTTGGGCACTTGCGGTCCCCGATGATGCCTCCAAGAAGAGCGTCATCCTGATGAGTGACAGCAAGTACGGGTTCAGAGGTACTGACCGGGAGATGTCGTTGACCTTACTGAGAGGCTCCTACGACCCCGATCCTTACCCGGACCTCGGCATTCACAGGACGAGATTCGCCCTTGGTCCGATCGACCACTCCTCAAACTTGGGCTTGATCGGACTCGCGTTCGATTACAACCACCCGGTCGAGATAATATCAGTCGCACCATCCACGCAAGGAAACCTACCCCCGGCCTACAGCTTCTGCCGGATACAGAGGGGAAGCGTCGCAATTTCCACTGTCAAGATGGCCGAAGAGAACTGCGGCATTGTCATCAGGCTGTATGAGACAGAAGGCACAGATACTGACGTCGTGATCTCCCTGGCAAAGCCGGTCAAGAGGGCTTCTTTCACAGACGTGCATGAGCGGCCTGTGACAGGAGCGATCAGAGTCTCAGGTAACCAAGTGTCCTTTGTTGTGAAAGCCTCCAGCGTACAGACGATCTGCATCGAGTTTGACGGTGAGTAGCACTGAGTAACGATCGGGTCGCTTCTCACTGTGCACTGCACAGTGAGAAGCCCCGAACAGGGCCTGCCGTGCACAAAACGTGCTCGTGCAACGCTGGGGAATCGTTCTTGAGGTGAGTTACAGGCCTCAAGGTCGTGGTTCATTCACGGGGGTGTCGGCAACCGGAAGGAGGTGAGCAGCTACAGATTTCAATAGGGGCCAAGAGTGGATGACTATCAGTACCACACGTTTGACCTGGCCGGCTGGGTCCTGCCCGTCAACGCCTACGTTCTTCCGTATGCAGATGTGGTGATCGACGCTCCTTCCTCCAGCGAGCTCAACCTGACGGACAAGTCGGTGCCGTTTTTCCAGATGGTTGTCCATGGGTTCATCGACTATGCCGGTGATCCACTCAACTTCTCTCACGACATGGAGTACGAGTTGCTCAAGATGATAGAAACAGGTGCTTATCCATACTTCACTCTGATGTATGAGGACAACTCCGTTCTAAAGAACACAGACTTCGATTATCTGTTGTCCACCAACTACAAGAGATGGCTGCTCAGGATTTCTGAGATATACGCGGCGGTCAACCATGCTCTTGCACCTGTCCAGGACCAGAGAATAGTGTCCCACGAAGAGATCGTTGACGGCGTGTACAAGACCACGTATGAAAACGGGTACTCGACGATTGTGAACTACCGAGAAGACCCGGTGATCATCGGAGACATCGTAGTGGATCGAAGAAGCTTCAGGGTCATTACGCTTCCGATGATGAGCCCCTTGATACTGACCAACATCGTGTATACGATCATCGATTCGTTCACAGCCAACAACAACCAGATAGTTCGCATGATCAGGGCTGTACGTGTAACCGGTGCCGGCTATGGGATAAGCGCTGCGATGTCTTGGATCTACTTCGCTCTGATCGCGGCGGTGCTCGGCATCGTGATCGGCGTGATCTCAAAAAGAGTCTTCTACATGGAATAGGAGGACTGGCCGGTGAAAGTCAACCTGAGCTTGGCCAATCGGGTGAATACCAAGAGAGTGCCAGCGTACGTATGGCAGATCGTCAGACTTGTGATGATCATTGGCATCTCTTATGTCATTCTCCTGCCCCTGATGAGCAAGCTCGTATCAACGTTCATGCAGGAGGCCGACGCATACGACCCGACCGTTCGGTGGATACCAAAGCGCTTCACTCTCAATAACCTGAGGATCGCATGGGAGTATATGGAGTATCCAAAGGCGTTTGGCATGTCGTTGCTGATTGCTCTGTCCGTGACTGTCCTCCAGTTGGTGTCGTGCACAATGATCGGCTACGGGCTCGCCAGGTTCAACTTCAGAGGAAGACACATCTGGTTTGGAATAGTTGTGTTCATGCTGGTAGTTCCGCCGCAACTCCTACACACGCCACTGTATCTGAACTTCAGATTTTTCGACCTGTTCGGATTGATTCCCGGAGGAGGGGTCAACCTCATCAACACGCCTTGGCCGCTGGCTCTGCTGGCAATCACGGGTACGGGGTACAAGAACGGTCTCTTCATCTTCATTGCGCGGCAGTACTTCAGGGGGATGCCCAAGGAGCTCGAGGAGTCGGCTTACGTTGACGGTGCGGGCGCGATTCAGACCTTTATCCGAATAATGGTGCCAGGTGCAGTGCCGATTCTGATAGTCATCTTTTTGTTTTCGTTTGTCTGGCAGTGGAACGACTCGTATTTCATCATGATGTACATGGGCGAGCGAAATGTACTGCCAGTCGCCCTCACTCAATTCGTGACCAGGTATTTCGTAGAGATGTCGGGGTTGTCATCACAGCAGTTCGTGCTGTCTGTTCCGTATGCTTCCGTGCTTGAGAGTGCGGGCATGCTGCTGTTTATCGCGCCTCTGCTGATTCTGTACACCTTTGCACAGAGGTTTTTCATCGAGAGCGTTGAGAGAACAGGCATCGTTGGGTGAGCGAAGGAGAGATACATCATGGTTCAGCAAGACAACGGGAAGCTCATATGGAGGTCCGGCAATAGGACTACGTGGATCGAACCCTATGGAGAGGACTCTATCAGGGTGCGAACCACGTTTGGCCCTGAAATGCCAGTCAGGCAGTGGTCGCTGCTGACGCCGCCGGCTCTGCGGCCCAAGATTACGATCAATGAGAACAGCGCGGAAATGCAGAATGGAAAGCTAACTGCAATCATCGACGCCGCCGGCTACATAAGGTTCGTCAAGACAACCACCGGTGAACTGCTTACAGCTGAGAGGCCCCGAGGCCATGGAATGCGCGGTTTTGCACCTGTAGGCGGAGACCTAAACAGAGTCGAAGTGCTCTTTCAGGCCTTCGAAGGCGAGAGGATATACGGCATGGGACAGCACCAGCATGGGTTCTTGGATCAGAAGGGATGCGTAATTGACCTGGTGCAGCGGAACACAGAAGTCAATGTTCCTTTCATGGTGTCCAGCCGAATGTATGGTTTCCTATGGAACAACCCGGGAGTGGGCCGTGCCGAGTTCGGCCGAAACCAGACAAGGTGGACTGCGGAGGCGACCAGACTCATCGACTACGTGGTGATCGCGGGAGACTCCTATGCCGAGATACTCAACCATTACGTAGACATAACCGGGCATGCTCCGGAGTTCCCGGAATGGGCATCGGGGTTTTGGCAGTGCAAGCTCAGGTACAAGAGCCAGGATGAGCTGCTGGCTGTCGCACGCGAGCACAAGAGGCGCGGACTCCCGATGTCCGTCATTGTCATTGACTACTTCCACTGGACGAAGCTTGGCGAGTGGGAGTTCAACCCGAAGCATTGGCCGGATCCTGAGGCAATGGTGAGGGAATTGTCTGAAATGGGCATAAAGGTGATGGTTTCCATTTGGCCGACGGTGAACCCAGACAGCAAATACTTCGGCGAGTTGGAGCACAGGGGACTCCTTGTGCGAACCGAGCGCGGGTTGAACGCGTTGACAAGGTTTACTGATGCGGACGTGGCTCACCCTGTCTATACGCACACTCTGGATGTGACCAATCCAGAGGCCCGAGATTTCATATGGCAGAAGGTGCGAGACAACTACTACAAGCTCGGGATCAAGGTCTGGTGGCTCGACGCGATAGAACCGGAGATGTCCGTGTACGACTTCGACAACCTTCGCTACCACGCAGGGGCCGGCTTGGAGGTCAGTTGCATCTATCCCATGATGCAGCAGAAAGCCTTCTACGATGGGATGAGGTCAGAGGGTGAAGAGGAGATCATCACTCTCGGTCGTTCTGCATTTGCAGGAAGTCAGCGATACGGCGCCGCCGTATGGTCCGGAGATATCCCGTCCACGTTTGAATCACTTAGGGCGCAGGTCAAGGCGGGATTGAATATGGGCATGAGCGGGATTCCTTGGTGGACGACGGACATCGGCGGCTTCTATGGCGGAGACATAAGCTCTGACTACTTCCGAGAACTAATCGTCAGATGGTTCCAATACGGGGCTTTTTGTCCGAT
>JAAYAB010000199.1 GCA_012719595.1 Bacillota bacterium | reverse complement strand
CCCGTTGTCAGATCGGATGAAGATGGATGCAGGGTTGACAAGCGCCCTGTTCATGACCGGTTCTATCGCTGCTGCGTTTATCCTCTTCTACAGAGCACGCGTTCCAGCCATGGAGGCCTTCGGGCTGTTCACCGGCAGCATCCTTGCAATGACTGAGACCGAGACATGGGTAATATTGATCGTAGGCGCGGTTGTGCTAGCGGTTTTTGTCGCTCTCTATAGAGAGATCCAGCTAGTGCTCTATGACCGTGAGCTTGCGAAGTTGCTTGGAGTGCCGGCGGAAGCGGTCCGCAACGGCCTACTTGTGCTTACAGGGCTGGCCATAGGCCTTGCCATGAGGATAGTCGGAGCGCTTCTCGTAGACGCAGTGATGCTGCTGCCTGCATTGGGTGCAATGATGATAGGAAAAAGCCTGGCTCAAGTCCTTGTTGTGTGTTCTGTACTCGGCATACTCAGCGCTTCTGGTGGGCTCCTGCTGTCCATGGCAGTCGATCTGCCCAGCGGCGCGTCCATGACCGTGGTGGCTGTCATAGTGTTGATGGTTGTTGCGGCTATCAGATCGATATTGGAGCAACGAAGAGGGGTCAGGGGTGAGTAGGGTGTGTGGCATGGCAGGAGTCTGCAGACTCATGGGTTTAGTCGCGGCAACGGTTGTCCTGATGGTGGCATCGCCTCTCATAGGCTCGACTAACGTAGAAGCTGCTGAGGTCGGCTCAGGGGCGGCCGAGGCGGCCGCATTGACGGCAGTGGCAGCCGAAGCGGCCGAAGCGGCCGGTCTGACACCCGAAACAGTCGAGGTTGTTGCCTCGACGTCCTGGACCGCAGCCATTGCCAGGGCAGCGGGCGCGACCCGCGTCACTGTACTCGCGCCGGCAGAGCTCAGACACCCGCCTGAGTATGATTTCAGGGCGAGCGACATCGCGAAAGTAGCTGGATCCGCGATTGTGGTCTGGGGTGGCTACGAGCCCTTCATCCAGCGCCTGATCCAGGCTGCTGAAGTCCCGGAAGAACGAGTAGTGCAGGTCAGCACAGTAAACACTCCGGACAATCTCATGGCCCAGTCGCGCCTGCTGTCTGAGCGGCTCGGCACTATAGAAGCCCAGCAAGCCTGGGAAAAAGAGTTCGAGCGGTTTGCGGCCGATCTCAGGTCTCAGGCCGGGGCTGCGGGAGCAGGAGAGACGAGGGTCCTGGTACACTTTCACCAGCAGGGTTTGGCAGAGTGGCTGGGATACAACGTGGTGGGAGTCTTCGGACCAGACGAACTCAGTCCGGCTAGAGTGGTCGAACTCACACAGCTCAAGCCGGATCTCATAATGGACAACTATCACAATCCGCAAGCGCAGGCAGTTCAAGAAATCACGGGATGCAGGAGAGTTGAACTCAGGAACTTCCCGGAAACAGAAACCGATACCATTGAAACACTTCTGCTCGACAACGCCCGCAAGCTCGGCCTATTAGGAGACGGGCCGGCAGACTTCTGAGGCGGTACCAATACCCTAAGAGCCAGGGATCAGCTCCCTGGCTCTACGCTTTCTGGCTCTCTGTTTGCCGGGCATTTCGGTTCCCTGGCCTTCCGGTTCCCTGGCATTTCAGTTCCCTGGCTCTTCAGTTCCCCAGCTTTCGAGTTCCCTGGCTCACCTGTTCCCTGGCCCTTAGCTCTGTGACTCTTCGTTCTCTGCAATGACCACTATGGTCGATCCGTCGACGGCCTTATTAGGTATGATGTGTATGTTCCCTTCGTCATCAATCAGTCTCAGCTTCCGTATGTTCATGTCGATGATTCGACCCTCTACTCCCGCCGCGCGTATCCTCCGTCCTACCCTTATCGAGCTTTCCGCGATAAGAGATATTCCTCCATACAGGTCAGATACGACGTTGTTCGCAGAGGAGGCCAAACCCAGGGCGAT
>JAAYAB010000198.1 GCA_012719595.1 Bacillota bacterium | reverse complement strand
TACGGTGATTGGCAGGATCACGACAGAGCGGACAGGTTGTGTGGTGGACAGAGGGAACAGGGTGCCAGTGGGCCCACCCGAGGCCGATCAGTTGTATTTGGGACTGGCGAACCTGAGGTAGGGTCTGCTCGCACGAACCGGTAGGGTTAGCTTGACCCATCCATACAACCAGGGTTGACTCACTCCAACGTGTAATGTGCTGCCGCGATGGAGAGAATAATGGAGGAATTGTCGATTCTCCGTAGAACTGAATATACCTGACATTCTGTCGTGTGGGATTTTCGTTGCCGTTTTTCGGCGAATCTCAGTGGTTCACTCTGATTATGTTGTGATTTCGTACAGGCATCAGGAAAGGCAGGATGACCGAATACCCGTGCAGAATCATCGAATACCCATGCAGGAAGGCCGAATACCCGTGCAGAATGACCGAATACTCCTTGAGTAGGGCGGAGCGTGAGGAGGTGGTATCGGAAGCGATGGGAGTAGAGAGACTGGGCCGAGCGGAGTCGGTTCATCCGGTTCCGGTCGGTATGCGTGGCTGCTAGGGCCACCAATCGGTTGCTACCCCATCGTCGTCAGGTACTCCAGTGATAAGCAGTACCGAGCAGTAGCGGACCAATCAACGTAGGAAAGCTGAAACACTGAAAGGCGGTGTAGACTGTGTTAAAGAGGAGCAGGTTGAGTATCGTCTGCCTGGCCGTCATGATCATGCTGATTGGCGGAAGCATCGCGAGTAGTGCTGCAGAGCGTACGGGTGCATGGGTCGATGACATTGTCGTTATCGAAGAGCAGCGCGAGCCGGCCGCGATCGGCATGCTGCTGGCCGGTGAGCTGGACATGTATGCTCAGACCATGTCTGACCCGGAGTTGCTGGCGCAGGTCCAGTCGTCTCCGGAGCTGACTTACAGCGTTTCGTATGGTGGCTATACTGAACTGACCTTCAACCCGGCAGGACCCGAGTTCGCGAACGGCGGGCTCAACCCGTTTGCCGTGCCGAGGATCAGAGAGGCCATGAACTGGTTGATCGATCGCGACTACATATGCCAGGAGCTCTACGGCGGAATGGCGATCCCGAGGATCGTCGTTATTTCCGGAGCGATGCCTGACTATGCAAGGCATGCTGACGCAGTCAGAGCACTTGAGCTGCAGTACGCATACGATTTCGAGAAGGCTAAGGAAGTCGTCGCTGAGGAGATGACCAAGCTCGGAGCTCAGTTGGTCGGCGGCAAGTGGCAGTACAAGGGCAAGCCCGTGGTGCTGACGGGCATCATCCGAATAGAGGACGAGCGCAAAGACATCGGTGACTACTTCGCGACACAGCTCGAAGACATCGGCTTCACCGTGGAGCGTCTGTACAAGACGTCTGCTGAAGCAGGTCCGATCTGGATGATGGGCGATCCTAACGCAGGCGAGTGGAGCTTCTACACGGGCGGATGGGTAGCGTCTGTCATCAACAGGGACTACGCGATTGTACCTGAGCAGATGTTCACCAGGCGTCGTATGCCATATCCGCTGTGGCAGGCATACAATCCTGATCCCGAGTTGGACGAGGCTTGCCGCAGGCTCTACTACTGCGAGTTCTCCAACATGGAGGAGCGCGCTCAGCTCTGGCATAAGGTCCTCGAGCTGACCATGAAGGACTCGGTCCGCATCTGGATTGCAGACACCAGCGACTACGTACCGAGGAGGGCGAATGTTACTGTAGCTGCTGACCTAGCAGCCGCTGTCGCGGGCGCCCAGCTCTGGCCGTTCACCATTCGTTTCGTCGACAAGGTCGGCGGCACGATGAAGATCGGTCTGCCGAGCGTTCTCACGGCTCCATGGAACCCGATAGCGGGTAGCAACTGGGTCTATGACCAGATGATGACGAGAGGCACTGCAGACCGCGGTGTCATGTATGACCCGTTCACCGGTCTCGTATGGCCGCAGAGAATCGAGAGGGCAGAGCTCGTCGCGCTGGCAGGGCTTCCGATAGCCAAGACCCACGACTGGGTTGAGGTCGAGTTCGTAGACGAGATTCAGGTTCCCGGCGACGCCTGGGCTGACTGGGATCCGGTGGAGCAGCGCTTCATCACTACTGCGGAGAAGTTCCCAGAGGGGACCACTGCCAACGTCAAGTCGACAGTGTACTACCCGTCTGAGCTGTATGACACCAAGTGGCACGATGGCAGCAACTTCTCAATCGCAGACGTCCTGTTGGGCATGATCCTCACGTTCGACAGAGCGAAAGAGGCGAGCCCGATGTATGACGAGTCGGCTGTTGCGACCTTCACCGCCTTCATCGGCTACCACAAGGGCGTGAAGATCGTGTCTGTCGATCCGCTCATCATCGAGACATACAGCGACAGCTACTCACTCGATGCTGAGCTGTCAGTATCAACCTGGTATCCGATATACAGCTTCGGTTCCGGCGGATGGCACAACCTTGGTGTCGTGATTCGTGCAGAGTCCGCGAACGAACTCGCGTTCTCCCAGGGCAAGGCTGACAAGCTCGGAGTCGAGCAGGTCAACATGGTTGCAGGACCGACGCTGAGCATACTCTCGAAGAACCTCAACGCTGCGGCTGCTGAGGGTTGGATACCGTACTCGAAGTTCCTCAGCCAGTACATCGGCGAAGAGGAGATGAACACCCGCTGGTCGAACCTGAAGAAGTGGTTCTCGTCCAAGGGCCACTTCTGGGTAGGCACCGGGCCGTTCTACATTGAAAAGGCATATCCTGTAGAGGGCATGGTGCACCTGAAGCGGTTTGCCGACTATCCGGATCCCGCGACGAAGTGGGAGATCTTTGGCGAGCCGATGCTGTCTGAGGTCGAGATCGATGGCCCTGGCCAGATCGTCAGCGGCAACGAGGCTGCCTACGACGTATATGTGTCGTTCAAGGATGAGCCGTATGCCGTCGAGTACATGGATATGGTCAAGTACCTCGTGCTGAGCAGTGCTGGCGAGGTCGTGGTTGTCGGTGAGGCCGAGGCAGTCGAAGACGGCCTGTGGCAGATTGTCTTGACCGCAGAAGAGACTGCAGAGCTGCCGACGGGTGTGAACAGACTCGAAGTCATTGCGGCTTCGAAGATGGTCAGCATCCCGACGTTTGAGTCGATGCAGTTCGTCTCGGTCAAGTAGTTGGAGAGGTAGATCAAGCCGTCTCCAGACTAGACGCTGAGCTGGATGGGCGTGTCGGGGAGTATCCCTGATCGAACCCGACACGCCCCTTCTGCATGCCAGCCAGTCTGGGCGACGATTCCGGAGACAGCGAGCAAGGAGTAGTGCGATGACCATCAGCGAGCTTCAACAGGTTACGAAGGTGGACACCTCGAGAAAGAGGAAACCACGGCTCGACACACTAAGCCGCATTCTTAGGTATGCCGTTACGAGACTCATTGGGCTTTTCGTGGCAATAGTCGTCGGGGTCTATCTGACGATTCTGATTGCCAACATGGGCGGCCATGTGGACAATATTCGGAAAGCTCAGATTCGTGAGTCGGTCGTAATGGCCATCATGGGTATGCAAGATCAGGCCAGACTGACTCCTGAAGAGATTGTACAGTTCCAGGAGTCTATGGTCGCTCTCGAGGAACAGCGTTTGGGACTAGATAAACCTTTCTTCATTCGCAGCTTCATCTATCTCAGGCAGGCGCTGACCCTGAGGCTGGGCAGATCTGAACAACTGGTGAGTGACAGTGGTTCGAGGGAAGTGCGCAACATCATCATGGAACGCTTGCCTGCCACTCTGGTCCTGTTTGGGACGGCGCAGCTGCTGCTGTTCTTCACTGCTGTGTTTGCAGCACTGTTCCTCTCTAGAAGGTATGGCGGCTGGATCGACCGGCTCGTTGTCGCCCTCACGCCGACCTCCGCTGCCCCTGGGTGGTTCTATGGGATGTTCTTGATTCTGGTCTTCGCTTCGCTGCTTCGCTTGTTGCCGTTCGGCGGCATGGTCGATGCCCCGCCACCGAAGGAGACCATTCCGTATCTGTTGAGCCTCGTGAAACATATGATCCTTCCGGTTGCGGCGATTATCGTCAGCTCGATATTTCTGACTATTTACTCGTGGCGGACTTTCTTCTTGATCTACTCGAGCGAAGACTACGTGGAGATGGCCAAGGCCAAGGGATTGCCCTCGAATATGATCGAACGCAGGTACGTCCTGAGGCCGACGCTTCCTACGATAATAACGAGCTTTGCTTTGATGGTGATAGGTCTGTGGACAGGAGCAATAGTCCTTGAAACGGTCTTTGGATGGCCGGGACTCGGGCGGCTGCTGTACCAAGCGATCGGTGCCTACGATACGCCTGTGATAGTCGGGTCAACCGTTATCTACGCGTACCTCCTTGGCGTCACCGTCTTTTTGCTCGACATCATCTACGCGTTGGTCGATCCCAGAGTGAAAGTAGGAGCTGGGGGAGCTAGAGCATGAGCAGGTTCTTGAGAACAGCAAGACAGGTGGCTCAGTACCCGTCCGCGGTCGTCGGGATGCTGATCATCTTGGCTTTGATAATTGTCGCCGCATACTGCCTGATCACGCTGCCCTATGACGAAGCGATCAGGCTGTGGAGGGGCGGAGAAGATATCTGGGGCGAAAACCCGAAGAACGCGGTACCCCGCTGGGTGAACCTCATCCCCGGCGTGAATCTGCCGGAGACCATAATCGTCAACTCTGCAAGTGATCCAGCGAAGTACAAGACAGCTGGAGAGTTTGAGGGCGGAATCCGCCAGATAACGATGGAGTTGACCTTTGACTACAAGTACCGCGCTTTCCCGAATGAGGTCAGCGTGTTCTTCACCTCCAAGTACAAGACGGCGAAACCGTATGTGTCCGTATATTGGATCACTCCGGAAGGAAAAGAGGTCAGAATAACGGACGGTGCGATCGGCCACACGGAGTCCAGGCGTCTGTCGGGAGACAGGACGCTGCAGCGGAGACTGGGCAATCAGCCTGTCGAAGTTGGACTGTTCATGGGTTCAGATGCCAGCTCGGCCGTTCCGGGCAAGTACACGCTCCGCATAGATGCGATGACATTTGAGGAGGACTCCGATGTCGACGCGAAGCTGATCGTTTACGGGAAAGCTCATGGGCTTGCCGGAACGGATAACCGCCGCCGCGATATCACCGTTGCGCTGCTCTGGGGCACTCCGATAGCACTCGCGTTCGGTCTGCTCGCGGCAGTCGGAACGACTGTCACGACGATGATGATCGCAGCGGTTGGCGTATGGTTTGGCGGGTGGATAGATGCGCTGATTCAACGCCTCACCGAAGTCAACCTGATACTTCCTCTGCTGCCGATCCTTATAATGGTTGGCACGCTGTATTCGAGAAGCATCTGGATCATGCTAGGGGTCGTCATAGCGTTGGGGATATTCAGCGGTGGCATCAAGACTTACAGGGCCATGTTCCTGCAGGTCAAGGAGTCGCCCTACATCGAGGCCGCCAGGGCGTATGGTGCGAGCGATCTGCGGATCATCTTCTTCTACATGATACCGCGTGTGATCCCTGTCCTCGTTCCCCAGTTTGTTGTGCTGATTCCTTCATACGTGTTCCTGGAGGCGACTCTGTCAGTGCTCGGACTGGGCGATCCCGTATTGCCGACCTGGGGAAAGGTTCTGAGTTCGGCGAACTCCGAAGGCGCATTGTTCAAAGGCTACTACTACTGGGTGCTTGAGCCGTCAGTGTTGCTGATGCTGACCGGATTGGGCTTTGCGATGCTTGGCTTTGCCCTTGACCGAGTGTTCAACCCAAGGCTGAGGGGGCAGTAACATGCAGGAAAACACGAATGGCAGCGGGCTCCTTCGAGTCGAGGATCTGAATCTCCACTTCAGGACCATGAGAGGCAGCGTACAGGCTGTCGACGGCGTCAGCTTCGGCCTCGATAGGGGAAGGACGTTGGTGGTGGTCGGGGAGTCCGGATGCGGCAAGTCATCGCTCGCGAAAGCGATCTTGAGGCTACTCCCTCGAAATGTGGGGAGATACACGGGAAAGATATACCTTAACGGCGATGAGCTCATGAGCCTGAATGAAGAGCGCTTCCGCAAGGAGGTGCGGTGGGCGAGGATGTCGCTCGTGCCGCAGGCGGCCATGAACTCACTCAACCCCGTGGTAAGGATCGAGGACCAGGTTGCCGAGCCTTTGCTGGTCCACAAGTACGTGTCGACGAGGACCCAGGCTATCGAGCACGCGCGCGAGGCGTTCCGGCTGGTCGGGCTTCCGCCAGACTTCGTCACTCGGTATCCGTTTGAACTGAGCGGCGGAATGAGGCAGAGAGCTGCCATCGCCATGGCGCTCGTCACCGATCCTGATCTGGTGGTCCTCGATGAGCCCACGTCAGCGCTCGACCTGCTGACGCAGGCGAATATCATGAATGTTCTGAAGAAGATCAAGAAAGAGGTCGGGATGACCTTCATCCTTATCACCCACGACATCGCGACCTCCAGCGAACTCGCAGACGATGCTGCGGTCATGTATGCAGGCCAGCTAGTGGAGTTCTGCGACGCAGGGCGCTTCTACCTCGACCCGATGCATCCGTACTCCAAGGGCTTGATGGCAAGCGTTCCTACCATTTGGGAAAGGAAAGACCTCGGGTTCATCCCAGGCCAGCCTCCCAGCCTACTGGATCCGCCGACCGGGTGCCGCTTTGCAGAGCGCTGCCCAGAGAGGTTTGACAAGTGCAGTGAGGAACCTCCACTGACTGAGGTCCAGGACGGCCATTGGGTCAAATGCTGGCTGCATAGGTGATGTGTAAATATGCAGAACGAAGTGTTGCGCACAGCTCAAGACAACAGAAACGACATACTGCTCTCTGTGAATGATCTCCACACGTGGTTTGAGTTGAGGCGATTCGGCTTTGTCCGAGTAGGTCACGTACGGGCCGTGGACGGAGTATCGTTCGAGCTCAAGCGCGGTGAGGCTGTGGCTGTGGTTGGCGAGAGCGGCTGCGGCAAGAGCACCCTGGCCAAGACAATTCTGGGTTTGGAAAGGCCGACTTCAGGTCAGATCTTCTTCGACGGGAATAAGATCGACGACATGGGCGGCCAGACGCTGAAGTGGTACAGGGCCAGAGTCGGGTATGTTCAACAGGACCTCTACGGCGCCCTGCCTCCGTTCATGAATGTGCGACGCATTCTTGAGGAGCCGTTAGTAATCAACGGCGTCAAGGACAAGAATGAGAGAGAACAGCGGATCTACGCGACCATGACCGAGCTCAAGCTCACACCGGTGGAGGACTTCCTGGGCAAGTATCCTCACATGCTGAGCGGCGGGCAGCAGCAGCGTGTGGTCATCGCGAGAGCCATGATCCTCGAACCCGAGCTGATAGTCGCTGACGAGCCTGTGTCGATGCTTGATGCCTCCGTCAGAGTGGAGATACTTCAGCTGCTTCGCAGGCTGCAGGAGACGCACAATCTAGCCGTCATCTACATCACGCACGATCTCTCGACCGTTCGGTACTTCTCGGAGCGGATCTTCGTCATGTACGGTGCGAAGATCATCGAGCAGGCAAAGGTCGATGATCTCCTGGGGCATCCGGGCCATCCATACACGAACGCTCTGCTGAGGGCGATTCCTGACCCGGATCCGAAAAACGCCGACAGCTACAGAGAAGTGCCTCCGGGAGAGCCT
>JAAYAB010000024.1 GCA_012719595.1 Bacillota bacterium | reverse complement strand
CTCCAAGCCGAGAGAGGTCACTCTGTTTTCTGCAAACAGCATGGTCGACACCATATTCGCGCCGCTGGCTGGATACGCGCTGGAGAAGGGCAGTGAGGTAGTGCGGCAGCTCGGAAACCCGGTGGGAGTTCCCTGCTACAAGCCCTATCACTCTCACAACGAGGATTTCCTCTACGACTACGTAGGCATGCTTGGAATACCGCTCGAGCCGGGTCCCCGGTTCCCAGAGGGAGAGAGCATGGTATTCCTGACTGCCAGTGCTGCGGCGGACTCGCAGATCGTTGACAAGCTCAAGGGACATTTGGCTAGAGGGAACAATGCAGTCATCACCTCAGGTCTCGTGTGGGCGCTCAGGGACAGAGGAATTGATGACCTCGCCCAGATAAGGGTCACAGACAGAAGGGTCACAGTCCGTGAGTTCAGTTCATTCGGCTTTGGCTTGTCGGCTCAGGGGGTAGTCAGAGCCAGTGACAGCATACAGATTCCCGTCATGGAATATGCGACGAACGACTCCTGGCCTCTGATCAATGGGTTGGGAGAGGATAGCAACGCGCCGTTGCTTCTGCAGACGGAGTATGGCAAGGGAGGGTTGTTTGTTCTCGCAGTTCCTGACGATTTCGGCATGCTGTACAGACTCCCGAAAGAGGTGCTGAGGTCTCTGAGGCAGATAGTGACCCACGGGATGAAGGTAAGCATCGACGGCGAGAGCAGGATCGCGCTGTTTGCGTATGACAATGACACGTTTGTCATCGAGTCCTTCTTGCCATACGATACGTCGGTCGATGTAGTGGTAAGACAAGAGAATGCATCGCTCGTCGAACTAAACACTGAACGCGTGCTGCGAGGGCACTCGGCGGACACGCAGACACGCGTTCCTGTGTATCTGCCCGCTCAGACGTATCGAGCCTTCCGAGTGGAGTAGGCCTTGCCTCACCTTACCTTACCTCTACAAGCTCGTCGAGAGGCTTTCTTGGTCGCGGCCCGGGTGCCTCAGCGGCATACCCGATGGGAACCATGATCGGTATCTCGTACTCCTCTCCGATGCCGAGGGCCTTCGCGACCACGGCGCGGTCGAACCAGCCGATCCAGCAGGTCCCCAGGCCTTCATTGGTGGCGGCCAGTATCATGTGGTCTACGGCTATAGCCGTGTCGAAGCTCCTGCCCTTTTGGCAGGCCGCCACCATCAAAACGGGTGCCTGCTTCAGGCACTCCTGAGTTGGGGATGCTTCTGCGACTTGCTTCCTCAATTCCTCGCTCACCACGAAGATGAACTTGAACGGCTGACGGTTGCTGCCTGTAGGTGCGACTCTCAACGCCTCCTGCAATCTCCGCAGCTTGTCCTCAGGGACGGGATCGGGCAGGTACTTCCTGATCGATCGCCTCGACATGATCACGTCCGTGAACTCCATGTTCTCTCCCTCCTACGCGGTGATTTCGACAGAACCGTTGATCTCCGGCTTGAACCGCTCGTCTGCGGTGACTTCGACACAACCGTTGGTTTCTGGTCTGAACTGCTCGTCATAGAGCCTGCGATACAGCCCTCCTCCTGCAAGGAGCTCCTGGTGCGTGCCAGACTCGACGATGCGGCCGTTCTCGATAACCAGGATCTTGTCTGCTGCGAGCACAGTGGAAAGCCGGTGCGCTATGACCAGGCTGGTCCTGTTGGCGAGCAGCGGGGATATTGCGGCCTTGATAAGCGTCTCTGCGTGTGAATCCAGAGACGAGGTCGCCTCATCGAGAATGATGATCCTCGGATTCCTCAGGATCGCACGAGCTATGGCGATTCGCTGCTTCTCGCCGCCGGACAGCTTGATGCCCCGCTCTCCCACGAGCGTGTCGTACCCCTCGTCAAGGGCGGCGATGAAGTCATGAATGTACGCGGCTTTGCACGCCTCGATCATCTCTTCCTCAGTAGCGTCCTTCCTGCCGAAGAGGATGTTCTCCCGTATCGACGCGTTGAAGAGGAACGTATCCTGGGTGACGATTCCGATCTGGCTCCGCAGAGACCTGAGAGATATCTGCCTGGCGTCTATGCCATCGATCTTGACCACCCCTGAATCGGGGTCGTACAGCCTCGGCACGAGGTACGTGATGGTGGTCTTCCCGGAGCCGCTAGGTCCGACCAGTGCAACCATCTCACCCGGCTCGACTGTGAAGCTCACGCCCTTCAGCACTTGCTGACCTTCTTTGTATGAGAAGCACACGTCCTCGTATTCGATTCTGCCCTCGAGTTTGTCGAGAGACAGGGCGCCTGGCGCCTCCATGACTTCCGGCGCGAGGTCCAGATACTCGAAAACCCGCTCAAAGAGGGCCAGCGACCGCGTGACATCCACGTGCATGTTGAAGAGATTTGTGACAGGCCCAAAGAGCCGCATGAGCAGGGTGTTGAACGCTATTACGGTACCTATGGTCAGCTCTCCCCTGATGACCAGGTAGCCGCCGTAGAAGTAGATCAGTGCCGGCCCGATGGAGGAGAAGGTTCTCACGAACATGAAGAACCACCTTCCCACCAGGGCTTCTCGTATCTGCAGTTTGACCACATCTCTGCTGGAGGCGTAGAACTTGTCTCTCTGGTCGTCTTCACGCGTGAAGATCTTGACCAGGACTGCGCCTGCTACTCCGAGCGTCTCTTGAATGATCTGGTTCAGCTCAGCCAGCTTCTCTTGCGTGGCCTTCGCAATGTTCCACCGCGCCTTTCCGACCCGCCG
>JAAYAB010000197.1 GCA_012719595.1 Bacillota bacterium | reverse complement strand
TGATAGACGATCCTGAGGCCGCCGGACAGCTGCCCTCGATCATAGTAAACAACGTTGCGCTGGGCAGGACCGCTGCCACCTACCTGTTGAAGCTCGGTCACAGGCGCATAGGGTTCATCCATGGAGTTGAGGGATCAAGCTCGTCCGCGGCGAGGTATGAGGGGTACACGCAGGCTCTCGAATCGCATGGGATCCAGCCGGACCCTGTGCTGGTCGAACGAGGGGACTTCTCCTACGCAGGCGGGCTTGAGGCTGCACGGAAGCTGCTGTCCCTGCCTGACCGCCCTACTGCGATATTCGCCGCGAACGACCAGATGGCGTTTGGGTTGATGAACGCTGCAGCTCAAATGGGGCTCTCTGTACCTGGAGATGTCTCTGTAATCGGCGTCGACGATATCGAGGCGGCGGCGCTCGTGGTGCCAGGCCTTACTACATTGAGACAGCCTACACGGGAGATGGGAGCCTGCGCGGTTCAGATACTCGAGCGCATGATCAAGGCTCGACAGGAACTCGGCGGCGCCGACGAAGTCATTGATCAGCAAGTGTTCGAGGCTGAGCTGATTGTGCGCGGATCTTGCTCTCCTCCTGTAGAGACCTTCGATTGTGAGAGGCGGCCGGAGGACGTATGAGTAGATTCGAGTCAAAGTACGGCTATTTCGACGAAGCTGCTCGGGAATACGTGATCACCAGTCCCCATACCCCAAGACCCTGGGTAAACGTGATGTGCCCCGGAGACTGGGGTGTAATCCTTTCGCAGACAGGCGGAGGCCACAGCTGGCGGGGTCACGCATCGCTCAATGCCATCACGCGCTGGTCTCAGGACATGGTCCGCGACTGCTGGGGCAAGTATGTGTATGTGCGTGACGATCGCTCAGGCGCAACATGGTCGCTTGCGTGGATGCCTGCAAGGCGCAATTCAGAGCGGTACGCAGTCAGACACGGGCTGGGATACTCGGTGATAGAGTCAAGGACCATGGGCATTTCCAGCAAGCTCGCTGTCGCGGTGCCTCAGGGCGAGCCGCTCGAGGTCTGGCTCGTCGAACTTGTGAATGAAGGCAGTGTTGATAGAGAGCTTTCACTGTTTACGTACTTTGAATGGTGCCTCGGCGTGTCTCCCGACTGGCATCGAGAGTTCCACCGCACATTCATCGAAACCTCCGTCGAGCCGGAGATAAGCACGATATGGGCCCGAAAGAGATTTTGGGAGATACCAAACGACAAAGGGACTCCCTGGAATAGATCGTGGGAGTACACGGCTTTCCATGCATCGAGCCTGGACGCTTCCGGTTTCGAGTGCGACAAAGAGCGCTTTCTCGGCATGTACGGCGACCTATCTAAGCCGGTTGCCGTGGAACGCGGCTATCTCTCCAATTCCTGCGGCAAGTGGACTGACGCAATCGGGTCGATACATGTGAGAGTCAAGATACCGGCCGGAGAAAGCAGACAGGTGTCATTTGTGCTTGGTGCTGTGGAGGCCCAACATGAGAGCGAGGCCAGGACACTCATATCCAAATACCGCGATGCAAACGAGGCAGCGGCTGCACTGCGGCGAGTGTCGCAATTCTGGTCCGGTCTGCTTGAGCCTTACAGAGTCCAAACACCGGATGAGGCGTTCAACCTCATGCAGAATACGTGGCTTCCGTACCAGGCGATCTCCTGCCGGCTCTGGGGGAGGACCGGCTACTACCAGTCGGGCGGCGCCTATGGATTCCGCGATCAGCTTCAGGACAGTCAGATATTCCTTCCTCTCGATCCGTCTCAGACAGCTAAGCAGATAAGGCTGCACGCAGCTCACCAGTACATCGACGGTCACGTGGACCACTGGTGGCATCCGATCTCCGAGCGCGGCGGCGGAGGCCTGTACTCCGACGATCTACTATGGCTTCCCTATGTAACCATAGGGTATCTCAAAGAGACCGGAGACTACGCGCTCTTGGATGAGGGCATCCCCTATCGCGACGGAGATTCAGAAAGTCTCTGGATGCATTGCATCAGGGCAATCGAACTGAGTCTGTCACGCCGCAGCGAGAGAGGCCTCCCGTTGATACTGGACGGGGACTGGAATGACGGGATGAACGCCGTCGGAGCTGACCGCCGCGGCGAGAGCATATGGGTGGCGGAGTTCCTCTGCACCATTCTGCCGCACATTGCTCACCTCGCGCGGCTGAGAGGCGATTCCGACCTCGCAATCCGGTACGAGAGGGAACGCCGATCGCTCGCCGATGCAGTGAACACCTATGGTTGGAGTGCGGATGGGGGATGGTACATCCGGGCAGTGTGCGACGACGGCACGCCGATTGGCGATCCAAAGTGCAGGTATGGCAAGGTATTCCTCAATCCCCAAGTCTGGTCCATTATCAGTGGAATCGCTACAGGCGACAGACTCAAGTCTGCCTGGCGGGC
>JAAYAB010000196.1 GCA_012719595.1 Bacillota bacterium | reverse complement strand
GGCGGGCGATGTGTTGTTGCCAATGCGAGTAGCTCCTGTTATAATATTACTGAACAGTGGGTTTGAGCGCTTGACCGGTGGAAGACTGAATGAGCAGATCCAAAACACTCTTCGTTTGCAGCCAATGCGGGCATGAGTCTCCGAGGTGGCTCGGCCGGTGTCCGGATTGTGATTCCTGGAATACCTTCGCGGAAGAACGATTGCCGGACAAGAGGGACCCCCGTCGCCTGAGACTCTCAGGTTCGGCCGGACAAGTCGAGCGCAAGGACCCTGTTTCTATTGACCGCGTAGATTCCTCCGGCGAGTCGCGAAGGTCAACCGGCATCGCCGAGTTCGACCGCGTCCTTGGCGGTGGGCTCGTCGATGGATCGATGGTCCTGGTCAGCGGAGAGCCCGGAATAGGGAAGTCGACGCTGATACTGCAGGCGGCGCATCAGATAGCCCGGTCAGGCAACACTGTCCTCTACGTATCCGGTGAGGAGTCTCCCGGACAGATCAAGATGCGTGCCCAGCGGATCAACGCGATTGACAACCGCCTGCTAGTAGTCGCAGAATCCAACCTTGCCGCAATTGCAGATCACATCTCTGAGACCACCCCGTCTCTCTTGGTCGTCGACTCTATTCAGACCCTGTATGATCCCGAAATACCGTCCGCCCCTGGGAGCGTGTCTCAAGTGCGCGAGGCGACCGCTCAGCTCTTGCTATTGTGCAAGCAGCTCGGAGTGGCTGCGCTCATTATTGGCCATGTCACGAAGTCGGGCGCCATCGCAGGCCCGAGGGTCCTCGAGCATATGGTGGATACGGTCATATACTTCGAGGGCGACCAGAGCCACGCGTTCCGCATACTCAGGGCGGTCAAGAATCGGTTCGGCTCGACAAACGAGATCGGCATATTCGAAATGGGCGAGCACGGTCTTGTGGGTGTGGACGACGCGTCGGCTATGTTCCTCTCAGGTGACAACAGGTCAGTGCCCGGGTCGGCCGTGACTGCCAGCATCGAGGGGAACCGCCCGATTCTTGTCGAGGTGCAGGCCCTGGTCGCCTCTTGCGGCTACGGCACCCCTCGGCGAACTGTGACAGGGGTGGACTACAACAGGACTGCAATCATACTGGCGGTCCTGGAAAAGCGCGTCGGCTTCTGTCCGTCGAACTACGACGTATACGTCAGCGCTGCCGGAGGAGTGCGCGTGGTCGAGCCTGCCTCAGATCTTGCCATAGCCTTGGCCTTGGCTTCGAGCTTCCGCAACAAGCCGGTCCTGCCGGAGACGGCTGCGATCGGAGAGATCGGACTCGCTGGGGAGCTGAGGGCAGTGAGCAGGGCGGAGACTCGCATTGCAGAAGCCGCCCGGATGGGATTCAAGAGATGTCTGGTGCCCAAGAGGAACGTTCAGAAGATGACCCATGGGGCAGGCAGCGGAGTCGAGCTGCTTGCAGTCTCGACGGTCGAGGAAGCGCTGTCGCTGGGAATCGAGGAGTGAGCGCTGTGTTGTCGAGGGATGCGAGATGGAAAGAGGATCCGTTCAGGGCAATGCTGAAGAAGGTCGCTCCAGGAACCGACTTGTATGAGGGCCTCGAGAACATCATACGGGCGAAGACCGGTGCGCTGCTTGTAGTCGGCGACTCTGAGAAGGTGTTGTCGCTCTGCAGCGGAGGCTTCAGGCTTGACACCGAGTTCGACCCGTCAAGAGTGTACGAGCTGGCCAAGATGGATGGCGCGATAGTCCTCAGCTCAGACCTGAAGCGGATCGTATATGCGAACACCCAGCTCATACCCGATCCCAACATCCCGACCTCTGAAACGGGGACCAGGCACCGCACTGCGCAGCGAATGGCCAAGCAGACTGGGAATCTGGTCATAGCGATATCTCAAAAGCGGAACATCGTCACGCTGTATAAGGATAATCTCAAGTACGTCATGCACGACATAGGAGTCGTCCTGGCCAAGGCGAATCAGGCTCTGCAGACTCTCGAGAACTACAAGGGCGTGCTCAACCGAGCCCTCTCCAATCTCAGCGTCCTGGAGTTTGAGGACGTTGTGACCCTGTTCGAAGTCGTCGTCGTGATCCAGCGGATGGAGATGGTGCGCAGAGTGGCTGAGGAGATCGAGCGGTACATCTGCGAGCTCGGGACTGAGGGGCGCCTCGTGAAAATGCAGCTCGAGGAACTCATGGTCGATGTCGAGGACGAGGGCCTATATGTCATCAACGACTATATGGTAGAAGCAAAGGACAGAACCGCAGAAAACATCAACGCTGAGATCTCTGACTGGACCGCCGAGGACCTCCTCGATCTGGCGGTGATCGGCAGAGCCCTGGGGCATGCGGGCAGCATGAACACGCTCGACATACCGGTGAGTCCGCGAGGATACAGGATCCTCTCGAAGATCCCCAGGCTGCCCTATGCCGTGATAGAGAACCTTGTCGGACGCTTCGGCAACCTTCAGGCGATACTGCAGGCGTCCATCGAGGAACTCGACGAAGTCGAAGGAATCGGAGAAGTCAGAGCGCGGGCAATAATGGAAGGTCTTAGGAGGCTCAGGCAGCAGATCCTTCTCGATCGGCACATCTAGATTAAGCTCAGATGATCCCAGCTCGGCTCAATTGAAACGAATCCCAACTCATGCTACAATATAATATAGTGCGGGAATCTTGTGGCTCAGCTGGAGGTAACCCTGATGTTCAAGGTCGGTGATAAGGTCGTGTACCCCATGCACGGCGCGGGCGTGATAGAGGCCATCGAGGAAAAGGAAGTGCTGGGGTCCAGACAGAGATACTACATCATGAGGCTGCCGATAGGCGACTTGAAAGTCATGATCCCCACGGACAACGTCAACGAAATAGGCATCAGAGAGATCATCGACGACCATATGGTACAAGAGGTCTTTGACGTTCTCAAGGGCGACAAGACGAAGATGTCTCAAAACTGGAACAAGAGGTATAGAGCGAATCTAGAGAAGATACGCAGTGGAGACGTACTCGAAGTCGCCGAAGTAGTGCGAAACCTGTCTATCAGAGACCGAGAAAAAGGCCTTTCGAGCGGCGAGAGGAAGATGTTGGACAACGCCCGCCAAATCCTTGTCAGCGAACTCGTCCTCGCCAAGTGCAGTGACCAGGATACCATATCTGAGGAGATTGAGGCTGCCCTTCAGTAGCCGCTGTGTCGCAGCATTCCTCGCGGTGAATAGCAATTTCCATACGGAAATAGTACTACAAAGAAGGGAGGTGAACGAGTGCTAAGCAAGTTGATCCACTTTCTCTTTATGGCAGGTGGGTCTGCAGCCGGCTATGAGGCATACCGGATTTTTCAGCGAATCGGCTACTTCGACTCGACGCCCGACGGTGCCCAGTTCCTGCTGGTGGGCATGATCGTCCTTGGAGCTGTCCTCGGACTACTAATCGCCCCGGTGCTCGTCGGGTCGTTTTCATGGTTGTCACGCCGATCGATCGTGAGCCCTATGAGGCTCTCTACAGGCGCGCTGGTCGTCGGCCTGTTCGGACTGGTCATCGGTCTGCTGATTGCCCTGCTTGTTGCCCCAACTCTGGGGCAGATACCTGGCGTTGGTACTTATCTTCAGGTGGCTGCCACCGCAGTCCTTGGTCTTGGCGGAGCGTGGATAGCACTGGCTCGCACGGACGAGCTCTTGAGTCTGATGTCGCTACACCCAAGAGGATCTGACAGGGCGGGTGTCTCGTTGCGCGGGCGGAGAAGATACCCTCAGAACGGCAACGTTTCGTACAAGATACTGGATACCAGCGTGATCATAGACGGCAGGATTGCAGACATCTGCAGGACTGGATTCATAGAGGGAGTTCTGGTGGTCCCCAGGTTCGTCCTTGAGGAACTCCAGCACATTGCCGACTCCTCTGATGTGCTGAAGCGCAACAGAGGACGGCGGGGCCTGGATATACTTAGGGCCATGCAGAAGGAATCCCATGTGGCCATCCAGATATCGGATCAGGATTACGACGACGTTGCGGAGGTCGACAGCAAGCTGGTCCGGCTGGCTGTGAGTCTAGACGCAAAGATCGTAACCAATGATTACAACCTCAACAAGGTCGCAGACCTTCAGGGAGTAAGGGTACTGAACATAAACGAGCTTGCCAATTCGGTCAAGCCGGTGGTGCTGCCGGGCGAGGAAATGGTCGTTCACGTCATCAAGGACGGCAAGGAGACAGGCCAGGGAGTGGCATATCTCGATGACGGCACAATGATCGTCGTGGACGGCGGAAAGAAGTTCCTCGGAGAGCAGGTCGACGTGTTGGTTACCAGCGTGCTTCAGACTGCAGCTGGACGAATGATCTTCGCAAAACCGAAACAGAGCGACGAGCGGGAAGTGTGGCGCAACACCAGGTACGGCAGATACAGAGGCAGCCGGAATGGCCGTGAAGGCAGAAACAGCCAGGTCAAGATGGAGAAAGTCCTGTAAGATTGCAGTGCACTGAGATCAGACCATGAGCCGGAGTGGTTTCTGATGCATGTGGCAGCGATAGTGCCTGCCGCCGGCAAAGGACAAAGGATGGGTATGGGCCGAAATAAGGCGTTTCTGCCCCTTCAGGGGAAACCGATACTGGCCCATACCCTCAGCGTTTTGAGTGCGTGTAGTGTCATCGACGAGATCGTAGTGGCCGTGAGCGAAACCGACCTCTGCCTCTGCAATCAGACACTGCTCGGCCGGGCGGGCGTCACCAAGAGATGCAAGTTTGTGGTCGGCGGGCCGACCCGGCAGGAGTCAGTTCGATGCTGCCTCGATGCCGCAAGTTCAGAGACGGATTTGTTTGTGGTGCATGATGCGGTTCGTCCGCTGGTCACTCTGTCGATGGTGGAGTCCGTCATATCGCTTGCAGCGCAGCGGGGTGCTGCGGTCTGTGCCGTTCCATCAAAAGATACAGTGCGTATGTCTGATGACGGCGTCTTTTTTTCTTGTACGCCTGACCGTTCGACTGTCTGGCTTATCCAGACTCCTCAGGCTTTTGCTGCAGATCTGTTCAGAGCAGGCCACGACCTAGCCACGCGGACGGGGTTTACTGGGACCGACGACGCCTCGCTCGTCGAGGCACTCGACATGAGGGTCTACATCGCGGAGGGAAGCTATGACAATCTGAAGATTACCACCAGAGAGGACCTGGTGCTTGCCGACGCGATTCTGAAGCATCGGAAAGGGGAGGAACTCGATGTTGGTACGCGAGATGATGACCGTGAACCCAGCGACAATTGATCCATCCGCGACGTTGAGAGACGCGGTCGCCATAATGAAGTCAGAGAGGCAGAGCAGATTAGTGGTCTGCGACGGAGACGAGATCGTCGGCATACTGGTTGACAGCGACGTGCTGCGGGCAGACAATCTGGACGCACGCGTGAGAGACGCAATGTCGACCGATTTTCACAAGGTGTACGCTGACGCCACTATACGCGAGGCCGGAAACCTGATGGTCGACTACGACGTCGGCGGCCTTCCGGTGATCTCGCGCGAAGGCAGACTGGTCGGCCTTCTGACTGCTCGCGACATAGTCAGAGGGTATCTGAGGGAAGAGAAGACCCGCGTGTCAGTGGAGAGCGGAGCCATTTACCTGGCCATGACCAGGAGCCGCGAATACGAGCACTACTGGCTGGATAGACTCCACGGATTCGGATACAAAGCAGCCATTACACAGGTAGGAACCAGTTCGGAGCTGCTGGCCCTGAAGCTCAGGGAGAGCATGATAGCTGCCGCAGTGGCGCGAGGGGTCGTCCTGGAGGTCCCGAGGGAGAAGATTGCCCTGTCGAACGCCGTGCGGGACGCCTATTCTCAGCTGGCTATCAGCAACCCGGGACTCGGAGGCGGGTTCAAACTCGCTGCAGTCCGCGGGGAAGGAAGGATATCTGTCGCGATATTCGGACGATTCGGACACGCTCTGGTCGATGGGCCTGAGCAGCTTGCCGTGGGCTACAGTGTGATCTGACCGCGGTGCATCGCCGATCGTCCATGGAGGTGCAGGCATGCTAAGATCTCTCTTGTACAGGATCAGCGCGCTGATTCCAGGCCTCGGGCAACTGCGCAGGGGCAGGCCCTTGAGAGGGCTCTTCTTCTTCGCCGGCGCAGTCGTGCCTCTCGGTCTGATCGCCGTTCTGTACGCCATTCACATGCGTGACCCCGCGATCGCAGCCTTCGGCCCAGTAGATGAGCACCTGAAGAGGCTGGAAGCGCTGCGACTGAGATACCTCCTGGCATCGTTGCCTTCGGTCGCACTTTGGGCCTGCAGCATCATTGATTGCCTGTCCGCAACAGAAAAACGCACTGCAACTGAGCACCGGGGAATGGGAATACTGCAAGGATGAAGCGCCCTGGCCCGGGTAGGGGGATTGCGCGTGAGCAAGTTCGTCATCGAAGGTAGGACGCGCCTCTCCGGCGAGTACTACCTGAGCGGCTCCAAGAACAGCAGTTTGTCCACAATGGTAGCCGCTGCACTGTCCAGTGAACCCGTCGTTCTCGACAATATACCAGCTAATACTGATGTCTTGACGCTCGCCCGGATACTTCAGGATCTCGGCGCCGAGGTCAGGAGATCGGGAGACCATACCTATGAGATAAACGGCCGAGGGATCTCGGTTCCGGTCGCACCGTATGACCTCGTGAGGCGGTTGCGCGGCTCGTTCTACGTTATGGGGCTCCTGTTGGCCAAGCTCGGCAGGGCGGAGGTCCCCTTCCCGGGCGGCGACGCGATCGGCGCTCGCGGCATCGACTTCCACCTTCAGGGATTCAGAGCGCTGGGTGCCGAAGTCCACGTCGAGCACGGCTACGTGAAGGCTACCGCAGAGCGGCTGAAAGGTGCAAACATCTACGTCGGGCGCTCGAGTGTGGGTGTTACCGTGAACATGATGCTTGCAGCATGTCTCGCAGAGGGAGTGACCACTCTCGAGAACGCCGCACGGGAGCCCGAGATCGTCGATCTGGCGATCTGCCTGAATACCATGGGCGCGAATGTCAGGGGCGCAGGGACAAGCACTATCAAGATCGAGGGAGTGCCTGAGCTCGGAGGAGGCGTGCATGAGATAATCCCCGACCGGATCGAGGCAGGCACCATCATGGCAGCCACACTGGTGACTGCAGGAGAGGTTGTCATAGAGAACTGCGTGCCCGAACACGTCAGAACGCCCATACTCAAGCTCCAGGAGGCCGGTGCACAGATCGAGGAGTCTCAGAACCGCTTATTCGTCGCGGGTCCCAAGCGTCCAAAGGCTGTATCCATCGAGACGATGCCGTATCCGGGCTTTCCAACAGACCTCCAGCCACAGATGGCTGTCATAGCCGCGCTCGCCAGCGGAGTGACGGCGATTCGCGAGACGATCTTCGAGAGCCGGTTCGGCTATGCCGATGAACTGAGGAGAATGGGGGTCAACATAGACGTCGATCGCGACGTGGCGATTATTCGTGGAACGGCCAAGCTGACCGGCGCACCTGTAGAGACCCCGCGGGACATCCGCGGCGCGGTCGCCCTTGTCCTGGCAGGCATGGCAGCCGACGGCGTCACAGAGATATATGGCATAGAACAGATCGATAGAGGATATGAGCGGATAGAGGAAAAGCTCAATCAGATCGGCGCCAGGATCTCCAGAGTCGGTGAGTGGTGACATCACCGTGGACGAGAAGGACTTCCGCGAATTGCTCACCCGTCTGAGAACAGCCGCACTGAAGCCCTTTGCCCGTGACGGCGCAGATCGCGGTCCCAATCATCAGGTAGTCGAACTGCAGCAGCCTTTTGGCAGTGACGCCGAATCGACGCCGCGAGCCCCAGAGCCACAATCTGAAGGTCATTGCGCACACGGCAGCGACGAACCCGGGATCGGCACGCTTGCCTACATTGGCGACGCGGTCTTCGAGTTGTGGATCCGGCTCAGCCTGGCATCGGGCAAGCCTGCCTCCGGAGCTGAGCTGCACCACAGAGCCGTCGAAAGAGTACGCGCCCGGTCTCAGGCCTCGCTGCTCAAGCAGATCCAAGGCAAGCTGACTCAAGACGAGGTGGACCTGGTCCGCAGAGGCAGGAATGCGAAGGTCGGTGTTGTGCCCAAGAGCGCCCGGCCTGTGGAGTACAGGCTAGCGACGGCGCTCGAGGCGCTGTTCGGGCATCTACTGTGGATAGGTGACATCGACAGGCTGGTGCAGTTGCTGGTGTTGTCGAACGGCTGCATCGACGACACGGAGGATGGTGAGTGAATGCCCGGGGTGGTCAGAATCCTCATGCATACGCCCGAGATGGACCGGCTCGTCGGTGCTGCGTCCAGGCTTGTCACAACTGACGCCCGCGGCGCCTCCCTCTGGGAATCCTCGTCGGATAGAGACCGCAACGTGAAACTGGTCCGGCAACTGGTCAGAATGAGACACCTGTCTGTGCTCGAACACGCGGTCGCGACCCTGTCGTTTGAGGATGTCTCAGTCTTCGTCGAGCAGTACGTGATCCAGTTCCGGCTCGCTTCGTTCACAGTCAAATCCCGCCGTTACGTCGATTTCAGTTCGAGCGGCTACTTCGTGCCGCGATCATTGGAAACCGGTGAAGCCGCAGAGCAGTACGAGCGGTATGTCACCAGGCTGTTTCAGTCCTACAGCAGGCTGCAGGAGATGGGGATACCGCGTGAGGACGCCAGATTCGTGCTTCCATACTGCGTCCACAGCAACTTCCTCTGCACAATGAACTTGAGGGAGCTCTGCCACTTCATCTCTGTCTCTCTCTCGAAACAGGCTCAGGGGTGCGAGGAGATACGCACGCTGGCTGCAAGTCTCCGCGATCAACTGGTTTCGATCGCGCCGTTCCTCGAAGACACCGGCATCTTTGACGGGCCTGAATTCGCTGATAAGGACGTATATAATCAGGTTGCTGCGTCATATGATTTAGCGACTGATCTAGCGACAGCGCCGAGCGAATGCAGGGCAGACGTGGAGATCATATCTCAGACACCCTCCCCGGACGAAACCGTAGCCTCGGCCGTTCTTGCCCAGCTCCGGCGCGAAGGGGTGGTCCCGGGCAGCCGTGAGCTGTCCGTCGACAGTCTGGTGAGACTGGCTTCCGATAGGAGGTGGATGCGCAACCTCGAGCACGCGGTGTTCACGTTCTCGATCAATGGGATCTCGCTTGCAGGACTGACCCACCTCACTCGTCACAGGATGCAGAGTCTATGCGTGCCCGACCTTGAGAGAGTAGATTTGACGGCCAGGTATGTGATGCCCGAGACAGTCCGAGCCTCTGAGGCGGCGCAGTCCCTCTACTCAGAGACGGTGGCCGCAGCTCGCGAAGCTCAGCACAAGCTGGCGTCGTCAGGGATCAATCGAAGCGACCTTGTGTACCTCAGTCTCTGCGGCAACGCAGTGGATGTCACGACAAGCATGAACGCACGCGAGTTGCTCCATTTCCTCGCTCTCCGCACATGCAACCGCGCTCAGTGGGAAATAAGAGGCATTGCAGAAAACATGTTGTCGCTCGTGCGGAATGCTGCGCCCCGGATCTTCAGCGCTGCCGGGCCTAGCTGCGTGAGGCTGAGGAGGTGCCCGGAGGGCAGGATGACGTGCGGCAATGCTTCCGAGATGGTGAGACGCTATGGCGGATAGGCGTATTGTAGAAGGCAGGAACCCCGTGCGTGAGGCCCTCCTCTGCAGCGGCCATGTCGAGGAAGTCATCTTCTCGGCGGACCCGTCCTCTGCAGGGCTGCGTGACATCGTCCGCCTTGCACAGGAGAGAGGGGTTCGAGTCAGCCGTGCGACTGCGAGCCGGCTGTCGAGCATTTCGAGGTCTAGGAATCATCAGGGAGTCATCGCTGTCTGCAAACCCTTTCAATATGCCGACTTCGATAGTCTGGTCGAGAAGGTTTCGAGATCGTCTCGACCTGCTCTGCTGGTCATTCTCGACGGGATTGAGGATCCCGGCAACTTGGGCTCGATAATCCGAACTTGCGAGTGTGCAGGAGGAGACGGGGTGGTCATACGAGAGAGGAGATCGGCTGGCGTGACCCCGTCAGTTGAGAAGGCGGCTGCAGGCGCAACCACGCATCTGCCCGTGTGCCGGGTGACGAACATCGCGAATGCGATCGATCGTGCCAAGGCGCGCGGGATATGGGTCGTCGGAACCTCAGGGGATGCTGCCCAACCATACTACGAGGCGGACCTGAGGGTTCCGCTGGCGTTTGTCATAGGGAACGAGGGAAGGGGACTGTCGCGGCTCGTGAGAGAGAAGTGCGACTTCACGGTCTCAATTCCTATGTTCGGGAAGCTGGCTTCGCTGAACGCATCAGTGGCGGCGGCTGTTGTGATCTACGAGGCCGTAAGGCAGCGGCTGTGCAGGTGAGCTGAGTCATGATGCAGCAGCTCAGAAACATCTTCGGTCTGGTTCTCGTCACATGCCTGGGCTTTTTCTGCGGCGTTCTCGCCTACGGCGGAATATCCGGTGGCCGGATTCCGGACAACATCTGGGTCGGCGAGCTGTACGTCGGCGGACGAACCAAGTCAGAGGCGATTGAGCTTCTGGAATGGCTGCACGAGTCCCTGCGGGACAGAGAGATCGTGCTGAATGCGGCCAGCACTGATCTGCGCATCAAAGGATCCGACCTTGGAATAGGAATCGATATGGAAGAAGCCGAGAGGCTGATAGACAGGATTGTGCACTCGCAG
Organism: Bacillota bacterium; assembly: GCA_012719595.1. GTDB lineage: Bacteria > Bacillota > DTU014 > DTU014 > DTU014 > JAAYAB01. The sequence goes on along the minus strand of JAAYAB010000196.1, from coordinate 4,710 downwards.
ACTCTGATAGGCCGCGCAATAGACTCATTCAAGGCTGCTCCGGCTGACGCGCACGTGCCCCCTCCGCTGATGTATTCCGAACCGGCCGTACAGGCGCTGTATGAGCGGCTTGCGGCAGCGATTGACAGACCTCCAGTCAATGCGAGGTACGACATAGTCCTGCAGCGGTTTGTGCAGGAGAGGATGGGTGCACAGGTCGATCGAGGTGCTCTAGTCGCGGCTATACTGGAAGGCTTCGGGCTTGGCCGGCCAGGAGCGGTTCAGGTACCTGTCACCACTTCGAGCCCGCAGGTGACGTTGGAGCTGCTCAGCAGATTGAGGATCACGGAGTGCATTGCTTCTTTCCACACGGAGTTTGACTCGCGCGACCGGCCCCGCAGTTCAAATATCGCGAGAGCGGCGGGGTTGATCGACGGCGCGATCATTATGCCGTCTGAAGAGTTCTCATTCAATGAACAGGTCGGCCCTCGAACCCGGGAGGCCGGGTTTGAAGAGGCGAAGGAGATAGTCGACAGCGAGTACGTCATCGGAATCGGCGGTGGGGTATGTCAGGTGTCGTCGACCCTGTACAACGCCGCATTGCTGGCTGGGTTTGAGATCGTGGAGCGCAGGCCCCACTCGAGGGTCTCCGGGTACATCCAAGCAGGCAGAGATGCGACTGTGTACTACCCCACAATCGATCTGCGCTTCCGCAACCGCCTCGAAGCGCCGGTGATGTTGTCTCTGCAGGTAGAGGGCAACAAGCTCTATGCGGCTGTGCTGGGCGACCCTCGCGCGAGGAGGCGTGTCGAAGTCACCACTCGCACGATCTCCACACTAGCTCCAAAGACAGATCATATACTAGATGCGACATTGCCCTCAGGCAAGGAGGTAGTCGAGCAGGAGCCGGAGACCGGTCTGATAGTGGAAACCCTGCGCAAGGTCTTTACGGGAGACGGGGTCCAGGTGTCGGAGGAGGTCCTGTCGAGGGATGTCTACCCGCCGGTGAACCGAATCCTCCGGGTGGGCACTGGCACGTAAAGGCCGGGTAGCGGGCGACTCAAGCCCAACTCTGCTTGACGCAGGTTTTCATAGTTTATATAATGGACAAGGAGACTTGGTGGACCGGGACATCTGAGGTCGTTACGACTCGTGGGAGGGACCGCGGTGGAGGCCAGTTTTCGCAGAGACGAGCTCTTTGACATCTACGACGGTATGGAAGACGAGGATGTAGTGGAGTTTGCCCGAAACCGCAATGGCGCAGCCGAGGAATACCTCATCAACAAGTATAAGAACTTCGTCCGAGCAAAAGCCAGGTCATACTTTCTGATTGGTGCCGATCGAGAGGACATCATCCAAGAAGGGATGATAGGGCTCTATAAGGCAATCCGAGACTTCCGCGCAGACAAACTAGCGTCCTTCAGGGCCTTCGCAGAGCTCTGCATCACCAGGCAGATAATCACGGCCATCAAGACTGCCACCAGGCAGAAGCACATTCCGCTCAACTCGTACGTATCGCTCAACAAGCCCATCTTTGACGAAGACTCAGATCGAACTCTTCTTGATGTTCTGCCAATTACGAAGATTACGGATCCGGAAGAGCTCGTAATCAGCCGCGAGGAGTTCATCGACATCGAGGAGAAGATGGAGGAGTTCCTGAGCGATCTTGAGTGGAAGGTGCTCATGGCGTACCTCGAGGGCAAGTCCTATCAGGAGATCGCGTGTGATCTCAACAGGCATGTGAAGTCGATAGACAACGCCCTCCAGAGGGTCAAGAGGAAGCTCGAGAGGTACATCGAGAAGCGAGATGCCTAGAGGGCGAGCAGCGTCAGTGCCTCAGGCAGTCAACCCTTGTCGTTTGGGCCGGTGCCGGTGAGCGCTGGCTCTTGTGTGTACCGCCATTGACGTGCCCGCACTGAGTGGGTATAATAATCGATGCAATGCCGACGTAGCTCAATGGTAGAGCAGCTGATTTGTAATCAGCAGGTTGCGGGTTCGAGTCCCATCGTCGGCTCCAGTTAAAAGCCCCTTTGGAAACGGTCCAAAGGGGCTTGTTTTGTCTGGCTGCCCATGGACTGCCCATGGATTCACAAAGTACCTGCTTAATGCTTGGTTTTGGGTGTCCCACGCATCCTGCTCCTGGAGGCCTGGCACGACGTGGGTGATTGAGCAAATCAGTCGTTGCCCTGCAGGTCCTCGCATCGTCTCCGGGCCGACATCTGCAGTCCAGGTCCTCCGACAACAAGGCCTGAATTCAGGCTTGCTTCGGTGCCCAAAGGGCCGACCTTGACTGAGCCTGACGCCTCAAAGCTGATGTCAGACACCGAACTGTCTGAGTCGAAGGTAATTTGCGCTCCCACCTTGCCGCCTAGCTTCGTACTCGCTGCTCCAGTCTCTACGCCTACGCCGACAAACAGCTGAGTGACGCGCTTGTTCTTGAAGTCCCATGTGAGCGACGCGGCCGCACCCGCCGTGAACCCGATCTCCACGGTGGTGCAGTCGACCTTGTACTCGATGGGGCCGAGACTAATCGAGAACTTGACGCCGCCTTTGAACGGGCACTTGTCGTCCTCGTCTGCCGGCACATCGGGATCCTCTATCAGCACAGGCGCGATACCGGTTCCTTCTTGTCGAACTGCTGCCGCGCGAAGGCAACCGAGTGGGCGCAGAACTCGGCTTGGATCTTGCTGCGTTCCACTGCTGTAGCGGCAGCCGCTATCCGCTTCTGGTACATGTCGACCATGGACCCGTATCTGAGCGCTGCAGCCTCCCCGTCAGCCTGCTCCAGAGCGAATTCCGCCGCGTTCGCCACGGTTCTCCAGAAGTGGCGTTCCAACAGCCGCAGATGCAATACCTGTTTATCGAAGCTCAGGCTCAACACCGACGGATCGTCCCGTTGCTGCGGGACCCTCTGCCGCACGAGATTGTTGTACTGCTGAACGGCGAGGCTGTAGTCCGCAAAAACATTGGATACGATCCGGCCTAGCTCTTTGACAGAGCCGGCCAGTGTGGCGATGTCGCTCCAGTCGCCAAACTTCGGAATGATGGGTGAGGTCTGGCCTCGCGAAGGTATCTGAGCTTCCAGAGACGTAAAGAAGCTGTTGCTGAATCGATAGGCGGGAGCGGCGGTATCGAATCAGAGTCGCCGTATAGCTCTTCGAGCGCATCGTGAAGCGCATCTCGCGTCGCCGCGGTGAATCCATCTTCGCACCCCGGATCATGACCTCGAGAGCACGCTCGTAATCGCCCCGTGCCATATAGATGTTGCCCAGTGCTGACAGGGCAGGGCCAAAGTCGCTCGCTATCGAGAGTGCTTCGAGGTAGATGCTTTCAGCCTCGAGCGAATCACCCATGTCAAGGACGGAGTTCGCGAGGTTGGTAAGTATCATGGGCGATTCGGGGAGTCACGCCCGGCCTCGGGGCTATCTGGACTGTCAGCATCGTCGGCATGGCAGCCCTTGCCCCGCCCAACGGCGCCGCCGAGGCCGATCCCGATCCTGTCGAAGGCATGACCGTGACGAAGTAGGTTCCCGGGGGAAGCTCGGCCGTGAGAACTCCTCGGTCTGAGAGAGTCAGCTGCTGTGCGTGCTCACTGGCCATGTTGATCGCTACCGCGCTGTACTCTGCACTGACATTGGCTCCGTTCGAGAGAACGGCGAGCTCGAGACGGCCGGTATAGCCGCCGGCCGAGTCCGATGCCAGGGCCGTTGGACCGCCGGCCTCCAGTGCACTTGCTGCGATCAGGCAGGCGAGAACGAAGAATGCTGCTTTCACAATAGATCTCATGTTGTGCCTCCATTCCGTGGACACAGCCACGCTTCGCCCTGACTTCGTCGTTGACTTGTTGAGGGAAAAAACACCCAAGCTTGCATTCTACGCGGATTTCTTGATTCCTGTGGACTGTCGAACGGGTCCGCCGATGTGTCCGCCGTTTTGTTGACAAAGAAACATGCCCTTGCTATAATGGAGAAGCAGTTTCCGAAGGGGCGCCAAATGACGGTTTTTCAGGCCTCTAGCAGGCAATGGTGTCCCAGAAGACTGCAGCGAGCGGCTGGTGCCTGTGCTTCAAGTGAATATGGAGGGATGCCCGAGCGGCTAAAGGGGGCAGACTGTAAATCTGTTGGCGCACGCCTACGCTGGTTCAAATCCAGCTCCCTCCACCAAATGCACAGCAATGTCGTGTAGTTCGGTTCTTCGGGCAATTGTGCCGTCTGAACCGGGCTATGTTTTAGGTGTCAGTCGTTCTGAATAGGGAGAAGGCGAGCGGGAGTAGCTCAGTTGGCTAGAGCATCAGCCTTCCAAGCTGAGGGTCGCGGGTTCGAATCCCGTTTCCCGCTCCAACGTTCCACTACCGTAGATCATGCCCCTGTAGCTCAGCAGGCAGAGCGCGTCCATGGTAAGGATGAGGTCACCGGTTCGATTCCGGTCGGGGGCTCCACACATGTGCAGTGCAGGTGCTCTTCTCGAGAAGCCTCCCGGCCTGCATCGATCTTTTTTGTACAACCGTTTTCCCCAAGGGCACTCAGGAGAGGACCTCGGGTTGCGGGCCGGTGTCGGCCCTAGACATCTCGTGAAGCTAACCAGGGATGTCACTCACAGTCACAAGGGGGAAGAATGATGGGCAAGCCAAAGTTTGAGAGAACGAAGCCGCACGTGAACATTGGAACGATAGGGCACGTAGACCATGGGAAGACGACATTGACGTCTGCGATAACGAAGTGCCTTGCGGCT
>JAAYAB010000195.1 GCA_012719595.1 Bacillota bacterium | reverse complement strand
GCGCTGTCTCCCAACGAAAGGCCGGGAGGAAGAACACCTCTGATGGCGAAATCCCTGGAGAACTGGATTGGAGCAGAGAGGAGAATGCCGCATGAAGGTACTGGTGACCGGCGGAGCAGGATACATCGGGAGCACCATCTGCTCGGCTCTTGAGGATTCGGGTCACACACCGGTTATATTGGACTCACTTGTGACCGGCCGCGAGGAGTTCACGCGAGGCCGGATTTTCTACAAAGCGGACATAGCAGACAGGGCTGCAGTGGAGAAGCTCTTTGCCGAGCATCCCGACATAGAGTGCACGATTCACTGTGCAGCACTTATTCTGGTCCCGGAGTCTGTCGCAAAACCGTACGAATACTACATGTCCAACGTAGCAAAGTCCACTGAGCTGTTCTATTCGCTCCATCAATGTGGCTGCAAGAAGATAGTGTTCAGCTCGTCCGCATCGGTCTACGATGTAGTTCCTGGATTCATGGTGACAGAGGAGTCACCGCTTCGCCCCGGCAGTCCCTATGCGAGAACGAAGTACATGATGGAAATGGTGCTTCAGGACTTCTGCCGCGCCTACGGCATCAGGGGCATCGCGCTTAGGTATTTCAACCCCATCGGTGCGGACCCGAAGATGAGATCAGGCATGTTTATCGAGGATCCTTCTCACATCCTTGGCAGACTTGTCGATGTGGCGAACGGCAGGAGCGAGGTGTTCCGCATCACTGGGACCGATTACCCGACTCGAGACGGCACAGGCATAAGGGACTACCTCCATGTGTGGGATCTTGCCCTCGCTCACGTCGCTGCAGTCGAGCGGTTCGATGAAGCCTTCGGGCGGTCAGTCAAAGAGTCAGGCACCGCCGACGGGTCATATATGGTGATCAACCTCGGTTCGGGAAACGGTGTGACTGTCCGGGAGTTCGTGGCGGCGTTCGAAAAGGTCCACGGAAAGCCGATCAACAAGGTCGATGCCCCAAGGCGACCAGGAGACGCCGCGGGCGCGTATGCGAATGCAGACAAAGCCAGAAAGCTGATTGGATGGAAAGCAGCCCTTCCCATAGAACAGGGCATTGCTGACGCCCTCAAATGGGCAAAGGTCAAGGACAGCGTTCTCGGCAAGAAGTCATAGCCACACCAAAGGAGCCAAGACGGAGGGGGATTTGAATGCCTATTGTCGACATGCCACTCGAACAGCTCAAGTCTTACGAAGGAAGGAACCCATGCCCGGAGGACATTGACGAGTATTGGGACAGAGCCCTTGACGAAATGCGGGCGGTCGATCCGAGAGTCGAACTCGTGCCGAGCAGCTTTCAGACGCCGTTTGCGGAGTGCTTTGACCTGTACTTCACGGGCGTCCGAGGCGCCAGGATCCATGCGAAGTACCTGAGGCCCAGGGGAGTGAAGGAGCCTCACCCGGCTGTCCTGCAGTTCCATGGATACACTGGGAGCAGCGGCGATTGGAACAGCAAGCTCAACTACGTAGGACTCGGCTTCAGTGTCGCAGCACTCGACTGCCGCGGACAGGGCGGGCAGTCCGAAGACGTTGGAGGCGTGCGGGGCAATACTCACCACGGTCACATTATCCGCGGACTCGAGGACGCGCTCAACGGCATTCCGGACAACCTGTTGTTCCGTCATATCTTCCTCGACACAGCCCAGCTGGCCGCGATAGTCATGAGCTTCCCCGAAGTAGACGAGACGCGCGTGGGTGCAATGGGAGGATCTCAAGGAGGGGCATTGACCTTGGCCTGTGCGGCGTTGGAGCAGCGCATCAAGAGAGCTGCGCCTGTCTTCCCCTTCCTGTGTGACTACAAGCGCGTGTGGGAAATGGACCTAGCTGTGGCGGCCTATGCCGAGCTCAAGTCGTTCTTCCGCATGTTCGATCCGAGACACGAGATGGAGGAGGAGATATTCACAGCTCTCGGTTACATAGACTTGCAGCACCTCGCGAAGCGGATCTGGGGTGAGGTTTTGATAGGCACAGGACTGATGGACACCGTGTGTCCTCCATCGACCCAGTTTGCTGCGTACAACAAGATCAGGTCAAAGAAGCGCATGGTCATATATCCCGATTTCGGCCATGAAGACCTCCCCGGATTCAACGATATGACCTTCGAGTTCATGTCGAAGCTGTAGGAGGTGACAAAGTGGAATCGTTCAAGGACGGAAGGGAGTTCCTCAAGGCGTATGCCTGGGAGAGACACAGGACATTTGAGAGCGATCAGCGCAAGGGAGTTTCAATGCCCCCGGTCCAGAAGCCGGCAGCTGACGGCGCGACACTCGTAAGTCTGGTCGATCCTGAGTCGCTCTCAGTCGGCAACACACCAGTCCTGCAGATCATCAGGCAGAGGCGGAGCAGGAGGTCCTTCACGGACGAGTCGATCTCGCTTGAGGAGTTGTCGTACCTGCTCTGGGCCACTCAGGGACTTAGGGACCCGTATGTCGCAGGGCGTCCCTCGTTCCGGACAGTTCCCTCTGCTGGAGCGCGGCATCCGTTCGAGACGTATCTATCCATCCACAGGGTTGATGGCGTGCAGCCAGGTCTGTACCGATACCTGCCACTAGACCACAAGCTGTGCCTGCTCCGCGTGGACGATCAGCTGCCGGAGAAGGTGTCGGATGCGTGCTACGGGCAGACTTTCGTGGGCAAGGGAGCGGTTGTGTTTATTTGGACCGTAATCCCGTACAGAACCGAGTGGCGTTACGGGCCTGTGTCGCACAAGGTCATAGCCTTGGATGCGGGACACCTTTGCCAGAATCTCTACATCGCAGCGGAGTCGATCGGCTGCGGCACGTGCGCGATCGGTGCATACAACCAGGCCAAGATGGACGCAGTCGTCGGCGTCGATGGAGTCGATGAATTCACGATCTATGCGGCGCCGGTGGGAAGGCTGAGCCTGGCTTAAGAGGCGCAGGCGCAGTGGAGAGTCGCCGGGGCTCGCTTGGACTGCGCCCACGGAGCGCAGACAGTCGCAGAACCTTGGAGGTGAGCACGATGAACTCGCCAGACGTAGGCGACAAGCATTTGCCTGAGGCAGGGACTCAGGCAGGGGCTCAGGCTGAATGTGCGGACAGCCAGGAGCTCGACCGTCAGTTCAACGACCTGGTCGAAGAAATCGTCAACGGCCTGTTCGAGAAACACCCGATTTTCGCAACCTTTGCGGGCGTGCACAAGTACGACCACGAGCTTGGCGACTTCAGCAAGGGTTTTGTGAGCGAAGAGGCCGCTTGGGCACGCCGCTGCATCGCGGCGCTGGAGGAACTCGATCCGAAGCGCCTGTCCAAAGACTCTCAGATCGACCGAGCGATTCTTCTTGGTATGCTGCGCGATGAGGTCATGGAGTCAGAGGTTGTCAGACGGCATGAAACCGATCCGGGAACCTATGCAACTGCTCCCATGGTAAGCTGCTACATCTTGGCGGTTCGCGAGTTCGCACCGCTGGAAGACAGGGTTCGTTCCATGATTTCGAGGATGCGGCAGATCCCTCGTGTCCTCGAGCAGGGCATGTCCAACGTCGACCGACCTTGCAGGGTGTTTGTGGAGACTGCATTGAGCTCGGCGAAAGCGGGGCTCCAGTTCTACCGTACACTGATTCCGTTTCTAGCGAATCAGATACCGCGGCTCGCCGGAGAACTCATGGAAGCTGGGCAGCAAGCCGCAGACAAGACCCAGGAGTATATCGAGTTCATGGAGAGGATACTCCCTCGGTCGAGCAACCAGTTTGCGGTGGGCACGGATGTCTTCAATGAGATGCTCAAGAGCCTCCACATGGTCGATTGGGATGCGGAGTACCTCCATGCGAAGGGCAAGGAGTTGTTTGACGAGACACTAGAGCAGTTGGAGGAGACTGCTGCAAGAATCGATCCGTCGAAGTCTTGGGAGGAGATACTTGAGGCAATCAAGGTCGATCACCCTTCCGAGGAGGAGTTGATCACCCACTACCGCGATGAGGTGCAGAGGGTAAAGGACTTCGTCGTCAGTCAAGGGCTAGTCGAGGTGCCTGAGGGCGAGGAACTCGTCGTGGAACCAACTCCGCTCTTTCAGAGGGCGACGATCCCTTACGCCGCATATATGAGTCCCGGGCCTTTTGAGGAGGAGCAGGTCGGCAGACTGTGGGTGACGGCTCCAGCTCCAGGCGAACCGGCTGACATCCGTGAGGCCTGCCTGCGCGGGCACTGCAGCTACGGCATTCCGACGACTTGCGCTCACGAGGCGTACCCAGGACACCACCTTCAGCGCATGTGGTCGAATCGAACAGAGTCACTCGTCCGGAAGCTATCCAGGAGCACTCTCCTTATAGAGGGATGGGCGTTCTACACAGAGGAGCTTCTCGAATCCGCCGGGTAT
>JAAYAB010000194.1 GCA_012719595.1 Bacillota bacterium | reverse complement strand
GCGGCTTGCGAAGCGCCGATCTCCATGGCCAGCAGCCCGCCGGGCTGAAGATAGCCAAACGAGTAATCCGCCAAGATTCTGTAGAAGCGCAGACCGTCCTTTCCGCCGTCCAAAGCGACCAGCGGCTCCGACCGGGCCACATCCGGGTGAAGCGACCGGAGATCCTCTTCAGACAAGTAAGGGGGGTTGGAGACCACCACATTGAACTTCCCCCCGAGCTTGTCCACAGGGAGCCGGTCGAACATGTCGCTTCTGACGCAGTGGAAACGGTCGCTCACGCCGTGCGCTGCGGCATTGGCCTGGGCCGTTCTCAGAGCCGGAAGGCTGACGTCCGCAGCCACAATCGTCGCCTGGTCGAATGCAACTGCAAGCGAGATTCCTATCGCCCCGCATCCCGTGCACATATCCAGGATCGCAGAGCTACTTTGGTCGAACCCGTGCGCCTTGAGGTAGTCGCTTACAGCCTCGACCAAATGCTCAGTCTCAGGCCGCGGGATGAGGACGTTCTCGTTCACTGAAAACTGGAGTCCCATAAACTCCTTGTATCCGACCAGATACGCGACCGGGACATTGCGGAGGCGCCGTGCGACCAGCCGACGGTATGAATCGATCTCTTCGGAGTTGAGGGGCCTGGAGTAGTCGACATAGAGATCTATTCGCCTCACGTTGAGCACGTGAGCCAGCAGCACTTCCGCGTCAAGCCTCGGACTCTGTATCCCGCGGGCTCGAAACAGCTCTCCGGTGGCAGCCAGTATCTCCCCCACAGTCATCAGGCCCACTCGCGCATCACCTACTGAGATGCTGCAGTCTGGGCAGACTCAGCCAGCCTTGCGGCCTCATCGGCCGCTGCCAGGGCGTCTATCATCTCGTCGAGGTCTCCCTCCAAGAAGCTATTCAGCTTGTACAGAGTCAACCCTATGCGGTGGTCAGTGACTCTGCCCTGAGGGAAGTTGTACGTTCGAATCCGCTCACTGCGGTCTCCACTGCCGACCTGTGAGCGGCGCTCATTCGCCATCGACGCGCGCTGCTCCTCAGCCTTCTGCTCCAGCAGCCGCGATCTTAGTATCCTCATAGCCTTTGCCTTGTTCTTGAGCTGCGATTTCTCATCCTGACAGGTGACTACCATTCCGGTGGGCAGGTGGGTTATGCGGACCGCAGAGTCTGTGGTGTTGACGCTCTGGCCCCCGTGGCCGGACGATCTGTACACGTCCACCCGCAGGTCGTCAGGATCGATTTCGATGTCGATCTCCTCAGCTTCCGGAAGGACGGCTACAGTAGCTGCAGACGTATGGATTCTGCCGCTGGCCTCCGTCTCCGGCACTCTCTGCACCCGGTGCACTCCTTTTTCGTACTTCAGGCGGCTGTAAGCGCCCGACCCTTCGATCGTGAAGATGATCTCCTTGAACCCGCCGATCCCCGTGGGATTCTGGCTCATGAGTTCTACGCTCCACCCGTTGCGTTCGGCGAATCGGCAGTACATCCTGAACAAATCCCCGGCAAAGAGTGCGGCTTCTTCTCCTCCAGTCCCTGCCCTGATCTCCATCACGACGTTCTTTGCATCGTTGGGATCCCTGGGCATGAGTATCGACTTGAGGGTGCGCTCAAGCTCTTCCCTCTCCTCGTTCAGGCTCTCGAGCTCCGCCTCAGCCAGCTCAATCAGCTCGGAGTCTGCTGGGTCGCTCTTGGCGTTGCCATTGCCCTCGAGTTCGCGGAGGATAGACCGCGCATCGTCGATTTCGGAGAGTACCTCCTTGTACCGCCGATAGACGCGCACAGTCTCCTCCAGCTCCGCGTGGGCCTTGGCCACCCTCTGCAGCTTCCCCTGGTCTGTGACCACATCAGGGTCGGCCAGCTGGCGCCCGAGTTCTTCGTACTTCTCCTCGAGTTTCTGCAGTTGCTCTAGCATCTGTCAGGCACTTCCCCATCTGGCTACAGGCGTCAGATTCTCGTTGTCGCTGTGTAGTACAGCTGTCAGAGCCCGCACAGCGACTTCCAGTTGGTCGTCGTCAGGCTCACGTGTAGTCAGCTTCTGGAGCATCAGTCCAGGATAGCTCAGCCATCCGATGTACCTCGAGAGCTTCGG
>JAAYAB010000311.1 GCA_012719595.1 Bacillota bacterium | reverse complement strand
TCAACAACCCCCCACATGCCTTGCTTTAATAGATCAGGATATTTCTCAAGCAGGGAATCGGCAATATAAGCATCCTCGATCCCTAATAGTTTCAGTTTAGCCACACGATCCTGCAACCTGCGTCTCAATATAATTTCTACCTGTACAGGAGTGAGAACTTTGAGGATTTCTCCACTGATTAACCGATTTTTAATCAGGTTCTGATCATTCGGATTAGGAATGTAGCGTGCGGTCCATTGTTGAACCTTTTGTGCTTCATCAGGAGTTAGTGAGCCATCTCCAGGGACTAGTGATTCCAATAACCATTCACCCACATAAGCAGGAACCCCCCTTTTTTGCAGCTGGCTCATCGGTAAGCGACGTTTATCAATCGCCAGGTTTCCAAACACCTCCCGAACCTTCTTATCAAACCTGGTGATATGAGCATCATATTCAGCTTGTTCTTCGCTTAGCAGATCGATGTTCATAAATCCATTCCTTCAAACAGGTCTTCCAGATCCTGATGGCTGTACATTTCTTTGCTGTGCAGTTCTAATGTAACCGATTTTTCAAATGTCAGTCCATTAGGTTGGCGAATGATAACTCTTCCGTTGGCATGTTCCGCATCTTTAGCGTTCGGCCACGGAGAATACGACATCCGATGACTCTTAAATGAGTAAGCCTCAACCAGTAGTTCAACATCAATCGATGTTTGACCCTGGCGACCGAGATTTAGAAGCATACCCGAAATTCGCAGGTCAACACTGCTAAAGTTAGTAATCGAGAACTCCAAAACACCCTCACGGTTTGTCTCACCTTCACCTGTTACGACAACCGAAATTTCGGGCTCTTCGTAATCGCGAGCCATAGCGATCCAGGGAACGATCACTTCTTCCGGATACAAACCGCCATGTGGAAAGTTCTCTTTTCCTTTTTTGCCATCTTTCGTAAGAAAGACACGGTCATCCAGCGGAACTACAACATCATAGGGAAGTCCAAAACTTTCTCGGTACAGATATACAAGTTCATCCTCGATCAAGTAACCACAGGAAGGGTATGATTTACCCGAATCACCCCAGGCAGCACGACCCTGAGCCTGGAAATTATCCGGGACCGGAATCATTCGTTCTGCCGTTTGCAACAGGCGCCCATGATCGGTTGTAACAATAATTTGCAGTTGGATATGTGCAGGGATTTCGTTCACCAGTTGGTTGATCTTATTTACGATCCCTACTAGTTGAGACTGAACCTCGGCTTGAAGCGTAGCATAGCTGTTTTTTTCATGATAGGTATGGTCCGGTTCCATGATCCGCCACAAAAAAACCTGACCATTTTCAGCATTACAAAGGGCATCTAGAGGTGTCTGGTTTTCTGGTAATACTTTACCAATAGCAGTGTCACCGGAAAAGATCGGGATCTCACCACTAAATAATGCCGGCTTACAGAATTCTGTGATGGTTGGCAGTGGTGCGAAAGCCAGTTCACTCTTCAATATCGTCAGACGAGGGATCTCATTGCTGATCAAGGACTGTAATTGCTGCGCATCGATGAGATGCAGACCATCCAGTACCATCACCAAAACGACGCTTGTAGGATCCGCTTCTCTCAATGCAGCCATCTTTCTAAAAGATAGCTCCTTCGAGAACGGGGCCCCTATGATCGCTTCCGGGTAATGGTTCAAATACCAAATCGCAAATGCACGCGCCGCTTTCTGAATCGATTCACGAGAGTTTGCCGAATCGCGGTTGTGTTGCCATAACCGATATGGTAAATAGTGATTCTGAAACCATTGCAAAACGTCACCAGCATGTTCGGGGGGATCCGTGGGCTCAGGTGGCCGTACATGATCAAACAGCTTTTCTAAAAGCGAGGCCGAAAGATAGGGCCGTAACCGATCGCAAACTTCCCAACTTAAACCCTCCGGATGGTGCTGATAATATTCTGCCGTAATCTCAGCAGCGATTTCTAGCAGCTTTGGAGGGATTTGCATTTCGAGGAGGTTTTCGAAAAAGTCTCCTTCAGAATCAATGATTCTCCGTTTCCAGGAATCACGAGCCCGTTTGAGGATAGATTCCGGTATATCCGTAGGAAAAACACCCCATTCGGCGGTCTGTTTTGATTC
>JAAYAB010000193.1 GCA_012719595.1 Bacillota bacterium | reverse complement strand
GATCCTGTTGACAGAGGCCAGCTTTCTCTCATACTGATCGCGATCATCCTGACGTTCGTGGTGGGGCCTGGCGTCGACGTGATCATCCTGTTGGCGTCAGGGAGCGGCGAGTACGAACCGATGAGAGTCCTCAGCATCATAGCCCTGTCTGTCTGCGTGTTTGCTGTGATGAGACGATATGGGACTCTTTCGCTCGCGATTGAGAGAGTGGCCGCTGACCGGAAATGCCAGGAACACCTCCAGAAACTGGTGTACGAGCGGACGCAGGAACTCATCTGTGCCAACGAGATGCTGGAGGGGGAGATATGGGAGAGAAGGTCCAGAGAAGCGGAGCTTCGGCACCAGGAAACCATCCTCCGGGCTGCGTCTCAGGCGACCAACTGCCTGCTGACGATCTCTGATACCTCTGCTGCGATACAGAAAGCGGTTTCCATACTCGGGGAGGCAATCGGGGTCGACCGCATCTGCATACTTGAGGAGACGATCGCCAGAAAAGACCCCAGAGTCAAAGAAGTGTTCGACTGGAGATGTCGTCCCGGCGGCAGCAACGGCAGATCGCCTCTGCCTTCTTCTTTCCTCTGGGTTCAGTCGCCGATTGAGACGTGGAGCGCCGACCTGCGCCGCGGCCGGGTTGTCGAGGTCGATGCGGCTGATCTCGAGGGAGAAGCGAGTGAAATAGCTCGCACCGAGGGAATACGGTCGGTCATGATTGTCCCTGCACAGGTCGGCGACGACGTGTGGGGGTATGTGTGTTTCGTCGACTACTACGGAAAGAAGCGCTGGACAGATCATGAGAAGTGGGTGCTCATGACTGTCGCCGCGGGAATAGCCGGGGCGGTCAAGCAGCGCCGCACGGAGGAGGCTTACAGGGAGGGCCAAGACCGCCTCCGCGGAATCGTCGAGAATGCGCTCGACCTGATCTGCGAGCTCGGCGAAGACGGACGGTACGTGTACGCCAGCGCAAGCCACGCGTCGACTATGGGGTATTCCACGGAAGACCTCTTGGGCAGGGACTTCTTCGAGTTCGTGCATCCAGAGGAGAGGGAGTGGGCAAGGAGGGAGTTCCAGCTTTCGCTGGCCTCGCGCTCGTCCGTCCACCTGGAGGTGCGCTACAGGCACCCGAGCGGAGCCTGGCGAAGGCTGGAGATCAATGGCAAGCCATACAGGAGCGTGACTGGCGACGTCCTGGCGGTGCTTGTGTCGAGGGACATCACGCGGCGCAAGCAAGTCGAGGACGAGCTGCTGAAGTCCAACAAACTAGAGTCGCTGGGCATTCTCGCCGGGGGAATTGCCCACGACTTCAACAACATCCTCGGGATTCTCTGGTCCAATATCTCGCTGGCCAAGCTTTTGGCCAGAGATCAGGCTATGGTCGTCGAGCACCTTGCAGAGGCCGAAAGGGTCCTGACGCGCGCCAGAGACATGACCAAGCAGCTGCTTACCTTCGCAAGAGGTGGTGAGCCGGTTAAGAAGACAGTGTCACTGGCTGACCTTGTGAGGGAGTCCGCCCGGTTTTCGCTAAGCGGGACGGGAGTGGCGATTCAGATAAGCGAGGCAGACGATCTCTGGCCCGTCGACGTAGATGAGGGGCAGATAAACCAGGTTTTCAACAACATCTTTATAAACGCGCATCAGGCAATGCCTGAGGGCGGCACGATCACAGTGTCTGTGGAGAACGCCTACGTGACCCCCGATCGCGGGACGCCGCTCCCTGCAGGGCGGTACGTCGTAGCGTCTGTGAGGGATACCGGCATAGGCATGGACAGCGACACGGTCGCGAGGATTTTCGATCCGTACTTCACGACCAAGCCGTACGGGTCTGGACTCGGGCTGACGACAGCGTATTCCATCGTGAAGAAGCACAACGGCCACATTTCAGCGTCTTCGCAGGAAGGAGAAGGTGCAGTCTTTACCGTGTACCTGCCCGCCTCCACAGCTGGCGGCAGCCTCATCAAGGCGCCTGCCGCTGAACTGCTGAACGGCAGCGGAAGAATCCTGGTCATGGATGACGAGGAGGCCTTCAGGCGCTCCCTGGTGCGGTTGCTGCGCGAGGCTGGCTATGAGGCTGCAGCTGCGTGCGACGGCCGGGAGGCGGTTGAACTCTATTCAGACGCGCTCAGGCAGGGTCATCCGTACGACGCAGTGATAATGGATCTCACTGTCCGCAGGGGGCTGGGCGGAAAGGAGACCATCCGACGCCTCAGGGAACTCGATCCAAACGTGAGAGCCATAGCGTCCAGCGGCTACTCTGACGATCCGATCATGGCCGAATACGAGAGCTACGGGTTTGCCGCAGTCCTGGCAAAGCCCTACACTGCAGGCGAGCTTGCAGAAGCTCTTCACGCGTGCAGTCAGCTGGACGCACGCAGCCGCCCGAACTCCTCGGACGACTCGACTCGCGCAACTGAACAGTGACACTTGGCGGGTCTTTTATGCTATACTGTTATCTGGGTGTCCAGGCCTGGGCGGGTCGTGGCCATGCACGGGCTGGCACCCAGGGTTCTGCAGAGTGTCCTAGACCTGATTTCCCTAAACAGCCGGTCGTTTCTTGCGGCGGCCTTTCATTACCGCAGAAAGAAGGAGATAGATGATGAAACCGACTTTGATGACTATTGATGGCAACACGGCTGCGGCCCACGTGGCATACGCACTCAGCGATGTCGCCGCGATCTACCCCATTACCCCTTCGTCGACGATGGGGGAGATCTGTGACGATTGGGCGGCTCACGGCCGGAAGAACATCTTCGGTCAGCAGGTTCGCGTGGTGGAGATGCAGTCCGAGGCAGGCGCTGCGGGCGCAGTCCACGGCTCGCTGTCCGCGGGTGCTTTGACCAGCACCTTCACGGCCTCGCAAGGGCTGTTGCTGATGATACCGAACATGTACAAGATCGCAGGAGAGCTGCTCCCTGGAGTGTTCCATGTATCTGCTCGCACCCTTGCGACGCACGCTCTGTCCATCTTCGGTGACCACTCGGACGTGATGGCGACCAGACAGACTGGATTCGCTCTGCTCGCGTCCGCATCGGTGCAGGAAGTCATGGACCTCGCACTCGTCGCTCACCTTTCGGCGATCAAGTCCAGCGTCCCGTTCTTGCACTTCTTCGATGGATTCCGAACTTCGCACGAAATTCAGAAAGTTGAGCTGATTGACTACGAGGATATCGCCAGACTGGTCGACCATGAGGCGATTGCCCGTTTCCGCACCCGCTCTCTCAATCCGGATCACCCGATCTTCAAGGGTTCTGCAGAGAATCCGGACATATTCTTCCAGCATAGAGAAGCCTCCAACCCGTATTACGACCGAGTGCCTGAAGTCGTCCTGAGTGCAATGAAGCAGGTGAGCGACCTGACAGGCAGGCACTACAGTCTCTTCGACTACGTCGGCAGCCCCGATGCAGAGAGAGTCATTGTGCTCATGGGCTCAGGCTGCGAAACTGTGGAAGAGACCGTGAATTACCTGACTGCCCGCGGAGAAAAGGTCGGAGCAGTGAAGGTGAGGCTGTACAGACCGTTCTCCGTTGAGCACTTCCTGAAGGCTCTGCCGAAGTCGGTTAGATACCTGACTGTGCTCGATCGCACAAAGGAGCCGGGTTCGATAGGCGAGCCGCTGTATCAGGATGTCTGCTCGGCATTTGTCGGCAAGGCGGATGCCCCGAAGATCGTCGGAGGGCGCTACGGACTGAGCTCGAAGGAGTTCACTCCCTCGATGGTCAAGGCCGTGTTCGATAACATCGCAAAGGCAGAACCGAAGAACCACTTCACCGTGGGAATCGACGATGACGTCACCCACACTTCGCTCGAAGTCAAGGAGAAGATCAACACGACGCCCGAGGGAGTCTTCAGGTGCAAGTTCTTCGGCCTGGGCTCCGATGGAACGGTCAGCGCAAACAAGAACTCGATCAAGATCATAGGCGACAACACGGATATGTACGCTCAGGGGTACTTCGTCATTGACTCGAAGAAGTCCGGAGGCATGACCATTTCGCACCTTCGGTTCGGCAAGACCCCGATACAGTCGCCGTACTTGATCGATGAAGCTGATATGATCGCCTGCCACCAGCCGTCGTACGTCACGAGGTACGACCTGCTGGACGGCATCAAGGAGAACGGCATATTCCTCCTCAACTCCGGATGGAGCGTGGAGGAGATGAACGAGAAGCTTCCTGCGGCAATGCGAAGGACGATCGCACAGAAGAACCTGAAGTTCTACAACATCGACGCTGTGAAGATCGCGCAGGAAGTCGGGCTGGGCGGCAGGATCAACACAGTCATGCAGACTGCCTTCTTCAAGATTGCCAATGTGATTCCATGGGAAGATGCAGTCAAGTATATAAAGGAAGGAATCAAGAAGGCGTACGGCAAGTTCGGAGACAAGGTTGTGAACCTGAACTACACGGCAGTCGACACTGCTGCGAACATGCTGCAGGAGGTCAACTATCCCAAGGCGGAGTGGGCAAATGCAGTCGATGAACCAGCCGCGCCGAGCGATGATCCGGAGTTCGTCGCCGAGGTCCTGCGGCCCGTAGCTGCACTCAAGGGAGACGATCTCCCCGTCAGCAAGTTCAGCCCGGACGGGACCTTCCCTGTAGGGATCAGCAAGTACGAGAAGAGAGGAATTGCAGTATCGGTTCCTGTGTGGATTCCGGAGAACTGCATACAGTGCAACCAGTGCGCGTTTGTGTGTCCGCACGCAGTCATCAGGCCGTATCTGTCAAAGCCGGAGGACCTGAAGAACGCTCCTCAGGGCTTTGAGGCGAAGCCTGCAGTAGGCAAGGAGTTCAGCGGTCTGATGTACACGATTCAGGAGTCCCCACTCGACTGCACCGGGTGCGGGCACTGCGTGAATGTGTGCCCTGCGAAGCAGAAGGCGCTTGAGTTCAAGCCGCTTGAGGAAGTGGCTGAGACCGAGCATGCCAAGTATCTGTTCGCAGAGAGCATTCCAAAGCCCGATGTCGAGTTCAACCGCGAGACCGTCAAGGGCAGCCAGTTCTGCGCACCGCTGTTTGAGTTCAGCGGAGCATGCGCCGGGTGCGGCGAGACGCCGTATATCAAGCTGGCGACACAGCTCTTCGGCGACCGGATGGTAATCGCCAATGCGACGGGGTGCTCGTCCATCTATGGAGGAACCGCTCCGGTCAGCCCGTATACGACGAACAGGTTCGGGCAGGGACCCGCGTGGGCGAACTCGCTCTTTGAGGACAACGCCGAGTTTGGCTTCGGCATTCACCTCGGCATCTGGCAGCGCCGGGCCAAGCTGGCAGAACTCGTGAAGAAGGCGCTCGATTCCGGCATTTCGGCGGAACTCAAGGCGGCGCTGGGCGAGTGGCTGGAAGTCATGAACGACGGCCCGGGCTCCAGGAAGGCCAGCATGAAGGTGCGGCAGGTGCTGGAGAATGAGCTCGCAGCCGGCGGCAGCGACCGGGAGATAGTCCAGCAGCTGTGGGAGTCGAATGACCTGTTCGTCAAGCCATCCATCTGGATTATTGGCGGAGACGGCTGGGCATACGACATCGGATACGGCGGACTCGATCACGTGCTCGCAGCAGGCGAGGATGTGAACGTGCTGGTGCTCGATACAGAGGTTTACTCGAACACAGGCGGACAGTCGTCCAAGGCTACGCAGACAGGTGCGGTCGCCAAGTTCGCTGCGGCAGGCAAGCCCACCAGGAAGAAGGACCTCGGGCTCATGGCGATGTCTTACGGCTACGTGTACGTGGCGTCGGTGTGCAGCGGTGCGAACCGGAACCAGATGGTGAAGGCGTTCCTCGAAGCCGAGAAGTACCAGGGCCCGTCGCTGATAATCGCCTACTCGACCTGCATCAACCACGGCTTCAACATGAGCCGCGGACAGGACGAGGGCAAGGCGGCTGTCGAGGCGGGTTACTGGCCGCTCTACAGGTACAACCCGGCTCTGGCCGACGAAGGAAAGAACCCGTTCCAGCTTGACTCGAAGGAGCCCACGGGTGACTACAAGCAGTTCCTGATGGGAGAGGCCAGATACGCGTCCCTGGTCAAGCAGTTCCCAGACAGGGCCGAACGCCTCTTCGAGCAGGCGGCAAAAGAGGCCAAGGCGCGGTATCAGTTCTACCGCAAGCTGGCTGAAACCATGAACGAGTAATCGAGGGCCCGCAGGGCGTGGTGTGGACAACTCGATAGAGAAAAAAACAACTAGCGTCGACCATCCCCACCGGGACAGTCGACGCTAGTTCGTTTCGCACCGATTTCTTCTGTGGCGGCGCCAGGTAAGTCAATACGTCTGAGGGTGTAAGCTCGTTCTGCCTACACGCCGGTGGGGTAGTCTCCGAGATCCTCTGCGGATTCTACTCGAATGATGTCGTGCGCTCCGCCCTCTCGGATAGCCGCCGGCGAGACCACCACGAGCTGAGCCTCTCTGTGGAGTTCCTCAATCGTCAAGACTCCGCAGTTGCACATGGCTGCGCGTATCTTGGCCAGGGAGGTCTCGACGTTTTCCTTCAGAGGACCGGCGTAGGGAACATAGACATCCACGCCTTCTTCAAACGGGAGCGCGAGTTTCCCAGAATCGGTAGTCTTGGCTTCATGCTCATACCTCTGCCAGTTCTGAGCCCGGTTGGAGCCTTCGCCCCAGAAGCGCTTCACCGTATGCATCCCGATCCGCTTCTTCTCCGCAGGACTCTCCTCGAATCTTGCAAAGTACCTGCCCATCATCACGAAGTCGGCTCCGAGTGCGAGCGCAATGAGGATGTGGTTGTCGTGCACAATCCCTCCGTCGGAGCAGATGGGCACGTAGATCCCTGTCTCTTCGAAGTACTCGTCCCTGGCCTTGGCGACTTCCTGGACTGCCGTCGCCTGACCTCTCCCGATGCCCTTTACCTCTCTGGTGATGCATATCGCGCCGGGGCCGATTCCGACCTTCACGAAGTCGACATCCGCCTCTTTCACCAGGTAGAAGAATCCTTCTCGGTCTACGACGTTGCCTCCGCCGACCTTGACAGAGTCGCCGTAGTTTTCACGAATCCACTGAGCAGTGTCTCTCTGCCACTCGGAGTAGCCGTCTGACGAGTCTATGCACAGCACATCGGCGCCTGCTTCGAGCAGTGCAGGCACCCTGTCCTTGTAGTCTCTGGTGTTGATTCCTGCTCCGACCATCAGGCGTTTCTGTGAATCGAGCAGCTCGAGTGGGTTGACTTTGTGGTCGTCGTAGTCTTTCTTGAAGACGAGATACTGGAGTTCCCTCTTATTATTGAGTACCGGCAGGACGGGGATGCGGTTTTTCCAGATCATCTCGTTCGCTTCGGAGATGGTGATGCCGTCTTTGGCTGTCACGAGCCGGTCTATCGGCGTCATAAACTCTGAAACGGGGAGGCGCAGGTCGTCTTTGTACTGCCAGTAGTCATGTTTGGTCAGTACGCCGCAAAGCTTGCCGTTGGGTTTGCCGTCCTCGGTTATCGCTATGGTCGAGTGGCCTGTCCTCTCTATCAAGTCCAGTGCGTCCTGCAGAGTCTGGTCCGGGCGGAGATTCGAGTCGCTGACGACGAAGCCCGCCTTGTGGGTCTTCACTTTGCGCACCATCTCCGCCTGGCTCGTGATGGGCTGTGAGCAGAAGATGAACGACATCCCGCCTGCGCGAGCTAGGGCGATGGCCAGCCGGTCGCCTGAGACGGCCTGCATGATGGCGGACGTGAAGGGGATGTTCAAACTGATTGCGGGCGAGGCGTCCCTGTGGAACTTGACGAGAGGGGTCTTCAGCGTGACGTTGTCAGGCGTGTGGCGTTTTCTGGTCAGTCCGGGGATCAACAGGTATTCCGCAAACGTCCTTGAGGGTTCTTCAAAGACAATCTTGGCCATAGGCAATCTCCCCTTCCCGTGTGTTCTGCACAGTCAGGTTTTTCTCATGATACTACAGTAAATCTGCTCGGTCAATGCCAATGCCAGAATCAGCACCACGGTCAGCACTGAATACCATACAGCAGGAGGTCGCGCGACGATCGCGACACACCCAATACTGGTATTCGGGGGACTGACTCATGGCGAAACAATCGCATACACGAAGGCCGGTAATCGCGGTCACCGGCAGTGCCGGTAAGTCTACTACCAAAGAAATGATTGCGTCGATCCTCAGCCAAAGATGGAGAGTCCTCAAGAGTTTCGGCAACAACAACGCGCCAAGCCATATACGGAAGCTTCTGAGAAAGCTGAAGCCCTATCACAGGGCGTGTGTCCTCGAGTTCGGGGCAAGCAGGCGCGGGATGATTGCGCAGCACTGCCGGATAAAGCGGCCCACCATCGGGATAATCACCCTATTGGGTACCGCACATATCGGAAAGTTTGGAGGCATGAAACGGCTGATCGAGACGAAGAGCGAACTCATCAAAGGTATGCATCCGGATGGAGTGCTCATACTCAATAGAGACGACCCAAGAACGCCACGGCTCGAACGAGGAGGGTTCAGAGGCAAGACAATATACTTCGGCATTGAGAAGCCGTGCCACTATCGCGGCCGCGACGTTAGCTTTGTCAAGGGAGGCATGAGATTCACCGCGCACGTAGACGGAGCGGATCGAAGGTTCTTCATACCCATATATGGAAGGCACAATGTCTACAACGCCCTGGCAGCCATCGCGGCCGCGAGACAGCTTGGCTTTTCGGTTGAGCATATCAGGCGCGGTCTGGCCAGATACTTCCGGATGGCGAGAAGGATGCGGGTGCGCAAGGGAATAAGGGACATCACTGTGATCGACGATAGCTACAGTGCCACCCCTGAGGCGGTCAAAGCTGCAATCGATGTCTTGGTGCGGCTCAAGGGAAGCCGGACGTCTGTCGCAGTCCTTGGAGGCATGGCGGAACTCGGCGGCCGATCCGAACGGATTCACGGCGAAATCGGCGAGTATGCGACAAACAAGGGCGTGGACAGGTTGATCACAGTCGGAGACAAGGGCTGGCTCATCCGCCGCGGGGCTGTCCGTCGAGGTATGCCGCTCGGCAGGACACTGCACTTCAGGAGCCTCGGGTCGGCCGTACTGCTCTTGCCAAGAGCTGTTCCGCCGGGCTCGATCGTTCTCGTCAAGGCGTCGCACCGATACGGGTTCAGTGCTCTCGCTGCGAGGCTTCGAGGGAGGGCACGCAGGCGCCGGTAGCCGCCGGCAGTTGAGAGGCACGGCTGCACACGGACGATTTCTGGGTCCGCTCTCGACAACGTTGAAGGATACGCGGCTGCCAGGTAGAACCTTTCCATTCTCAGGACTCATAGGTTCTGATAGGACTGCTTAGGTGCAATATGTGAGGGGTTGGTGCAAGTGAGCGAGAGCAGGATCGCAGCGCAGCTCTATACGCTGAGGGAGTTCACCAGGACTCCGAAGGACATCGAGTCTACCCTCAAGAGAGTGAAGGCGATCGGGTATGACGTAGTTCAGCTGTCCGCTCTGGGCAAGATCGACATCGGGGAGTTGAAGGCAATCCTCGACGGAGAGGGTTTGAAGGTCTGCAACACTCATGTCGGGTTCCAGGAGCTGAGGGACGATCTGCAGCGAGTCGTCGATGAACACCATTTGCTCGGCTGCCAACACGTGGCCATTGGATCCATGCCTGCGGAGTACAGGGACCGGGGCGCGTACCGGGAGTTTGCGGCCGAGGCTTCGAGAATCGGAACGGAACTCCGCAAGCACGGGCTCACGTTCAGCTATCACAATCACAGCTTCGAGTTTGAGAAGTTCGAAGGCAGGGTCGGCCTCGAGATCCTCATAGAGGAGAGCGACCCCAAGTCACTCCTATTTGAGCTCGACACCTATTGGATTCAGCACGGCGGCGGCGATCCGGCTGTCTGGATAGGCAAGGTCAGGGGAAGAATGCCCGTGGTTCACTTCAAAGACATGGGCGTGATTCATGGCCAGCCCGCGATGTTCGAGGTCGGCGAGGGCAACCTCAACTGGCCTGCGATCATTGAGGCATGCAGACATGCGGGAGTGGAATACTACGCCGTGGAGCAGGACACTTGCTGCCGCGATCCGTTCGAGAGCCTCGCAATCAGCCTTAGGAACCTGAAAGCCATGGGGCTGCAGTAGACACCCGCCTGCCGCTTTCTGCCTGGCTCGGCGATTGCTTTTTGATATGCCCTATGCTATTATTGCTGCGTTGAAGCGCAGCAGTGGCGTGACAAGGATCGATTGATGAGGTGACCGGTAGTGGATGTGTCCGTTGAGAGGCTGGCAGGCAACCAGGTTGAGATGACTATCACTGTATCCCCAGCAGACGTGGATTCGGCTGTGCAGAAGGCGGTCAAGGCGCTTGCAAGGCGGGTCAACGTGCCGGGTTTTCGAAAGGGAAAGGTCCCAAGACGAGTGCTCGAGCTGAGGCTCGGCAAAGATGCTATCTTGGCAGAGGCGCTTGAGGAACTCATTCCGGACGCGTACCAGCGCGCAGTTGAGGATTCCGGCGTTCACGTGATCGACCGTCCAGTCGTCGATGACCTGCCTGAACTCGTCGAGGGCAGTCCATATGTGTTCAAGGCGAAGGTTGAGGTCTTGCCCGAGGTCAAATTGGGCGACTACAGGGCTGTGCGAGTCCAAAAGGAAGGGGTCGACGTTTCTGACGCCGACGTCGATCGTGTCATAGAAGGCATCCGAGACAGGCTGTCTGAGCTTGTGAGCGTAGACAAGCCTGCACTTGAAAATGGCGACTTCGCAGACATCGACTTCGATGGGACCATAGATGGTGAGTCCCGCGAAGGGCTCTCGCACAAAGGTGCGACTCTCCAAATAGGCAGCGGCACCTTCATACCCGGCTTCGAGGAGCAGCTC
Organism: Bacillota bacterium; assembly: GCA_012719595.1. GTDB lineage: Bacteria > Bacillota > DTU014 > DTU014 > DTU014 > JAAYAB01. Next base: position 31,943 of record JAAYAB010000193.1, on the reverse strand, counting down.
ATCGGGATGTCTGTTGGCGAGGAGCGGGAAGTGTCGGTAACCTTCCCAGAGGACTACCACAATGAAGACCTCGCCGGCAAGCAGGCCGTCTTCAAAGTGAAGCTGAATGACATCAAGGAAAAGCGCCTGCCTGCGCTCGACGACGAATTGGCCAAGGACGCAGGCAACTACGAGAATCTGGATCAACTGCGAGCTGCGGTCAGAGAGCGCCTCGAAAAGGAAGCTGAAGCGCGCATCGAGAGCGAGTTTGAGAGCAAGGTCATCTCGGAGGTCGTAGACAGATGCGATGTCGAGATACCGAAGGTCCTTGTGGACCGTGCGGTAGAGTCGATGGTCGAGAGACTCAAAGGGCAGTTGCGGTATAGAGGAATTGACATGGAGCAATACCTACAGTACCGCCAGATGACGGATCAGCAACTGAGAGACGAGTTCGTCCCTGATGCCCAGAAACAGGTAAAGACTGACCTTGTGCTGGACGCCGTGTCTGAGGCGGAGGGCATAGAGGTGACCGACGAAGACGTCGATGCGCGATTGGCTGAGCTGGCAAGACAATTCGCGAGGCAACCCGAAGAGATGAGGGCACTCTATGAGAAGGAGAACCGGGTTGATTCGCTGCGGGACTCGCTGCGCGTCGAGAAGACCATTGCCAAACTGAAGGAATACGCCTCTATGAGGGTGGTCTTGAGCTGACGGCCACGCTGGAGTGGTAGCCGAATTCGTTTTGCGGTAATATGTAAGGTGAGGGGCGGCGCGACTGATAGGCTCAATGGGTTGGAGGAGTGGTACCATGGGGGATCTGATGGGTTCGACGCTCGTGCCGGTGGTGGTTGAGCAGACTGCCAGAGGCGAGCGCGCGTACGACATCTACTCGATGCTTCTGAAGGAGCGTATAATCTTCATAGGCGGAGTGATAGACGACTACGTCGCCAACCTAGTCATAGCTCAGTTGCTGTACCTTCAGAGCGAAGATCCGGACAAGGACATCAACCTCTACATAAACAGTCCCGGAGGCATCATCTATTCCGGACTGGCCATATATGACACCATGCAGTACATCAAGCCCGACGTCTCGACCACCTGCGTCGGCATAGCTGCAAGCATGGCGGCGCTGCTGTTGGCCGCAGGCGCGCCAGGCAAGCGCTACGCATTGCCATATTCCCGCATCATGATTCATCAGCCGCTCGGAGGAGCGAGAGGGCAGGCGACGGACATCCAGATACAGGCTCAGGAGATCGTCCAGCTCAGGGAGATCACATATGAGATCATGGCCAGACACACTCGGCAGCCCAAGGATAGGATCGAGCGGGACATGGATCGGAACCTCTTTATGTCCGCAAGGGAAGCCAAGGAGTACGGCATCATAGACAGCATCTTTGAAGGTGGACTCAGGACCTAAGAGGAGTGATACGATGTTCAAGTTCGGAGACGAGAAGGGCCAGCCCAAGTGCTCGTTCTGCGGCAAAGCTCAGGAGCAGGTCAAGAAGCTGATTGCCGGCCCTGGCGTGTACATCTGTGACGAGTGCATAGAGCTGTGCAACGAGATCATAGAGGAGGAGCTAAGCGAAGGCGTTGACGGCGAGCTGAACTCCGTTCCGAAGCCCACCGAGATCAAGGCTGTCCTTGACCAGTACGTCATCGGGCAAGAACAGGCTAAGAAGGCTCTCTCCGTTGCCGTGTACAATCACTACAAGCGAATCCATAGCTCGATCAGCACGGAGGACGTCGAACTCCAGAAGAGCAACATCCTGATGCTCGGGCCCACCGGATGCGGCAAGACTCTGCTCGCGCAGACTCTTGCGAGGATCCTCAAGGTCCCGTTCGCCATAGCCGATGCCACTTCGCTGACAGAGGCCGGCTACGTCGGTGAGGACGTGGAGAACATCCTCCTCAAGCTCATCCAGGCTGCGGACTACGACATCGAGAAGGCCGAGCAAGGGATCATATACATCGACGAGGTCGACAAAATCGCCCGGAAGTCCGAGAACCCGTCGATAACCAGAGACGTCTCGGGCGAAGGAGTCCAGCAAGCCCTCCTCAAGATCCTCGAGGGCACTGTCGCAAGCGTGCCTCCACAGGGCGGCAGAAAGCACCCGCACCAGGAGTTCATTCAGCTTGACACCACGAACATCCTGTTTATCTGCGGCGGCGCTTTCGACGGCCTGGAGAAGATCATATCCTCCAGGGTCGGAAAAAAGGTTGTGGGCTTCGGCTCCGAACCGTCCAAGCGGGTGGATCCCAGCGTGAGCGGGATCCTGTCTCAGGTCATGCCTGAGGACCTGCTAAAGTATGGTCTCATTCCGGAGTTCATCGGCCGCCTTCCCATAGTGGTCACTCTGGATGCTCTCACAGAGGAGGATCTGGTGAGGATCCTGACGGAGCCGAGGAATGCTCTGGTGAGGCAGTATCGCAAGTTCTTTGAGATCGACAAGGTGGAGCTCGAGTTCTTGCCCGAAGCGCTTACCGCTATAGCCAAGAAGGCTATAGCGCGCAAAACCGGCGCGAGAGGCCTGCGTTCGATCATCGAGAGCGTTATGATGAACGTCATGTTCGACATACCTTCGAGAAGCGACGTCTCGAAGTGCATCGTCACGCCCGAGGTGATAGAGTCGTCGGCTGAGCCCATGCTCATACTGAACGACAAGAAGGAGAAGAAGACGAAAGAAGAAACCGCATAACTGCTCTCCGCCGCCCAAGGAGTCGGATACTGCTGCCCTGCGTGGAAACAATATACTCAGGCCGCATCGCCGATACCAACGGCTCGGGGGTATGACTCCTTGGGTTCAATCACAGGCATCCTCGGCTTGGTGAATCTGTTCTTCGCCATCGTCATTGGTCTCTATTTCTGGAACCTGCTCAGAGCGCAACAAACCAACAGGTCCGCGATAGACCGAGAGTCAAAGAAGCAGATGGAGCATCTGGCGAGACTCCGCAGCATCTCCCTGTCGGAGCCGCTGTCTGAGAAGACCCGGCCGTCGCGCTTCGAGGACATCATCGGCCAGGAGGACGGACTGAAGAGCCTCCGAGCCGCGCTCTGCGGACCCAACCCACAGCATGTAATCATCTACGGCCCTCCTGGAATAGGCAAGACGGCGGCAGCCCGAGTAGTGCTCGAAGAGGCAAAGAAAAGCTCGCTCTCGCCTTTCAGGCGCGATGCGAAGTTCGTCGAGGTCGATGCAACTACCGCCAGGTTCGACGACAGAGGCATTGCCGACCCGCTGATGGGGTCGGTTCACGACCCGATCTATCAGGGAGCCGGACCGATGGGAGTCGCAGGCATCCCCCAACCCAAGCCGGGAGCCGTCACCAAGGCCCACGGCGGCGTGCTCTTCATAGACGAGATAGGAGAGCTCCACCCCGTTCAAATGAACAAGCTCCTCAAAGTCCTGGAGGATCGGAAGGTCTTTCTCGAGAGCGCCTATTACAGCAGCGAGGATACGAACATACCACGGCATGTGCATGATGTGTTTCAGAACGGGCTGCCGGCTGATTTCCGACTGGTCGCAGCGACCACCCGGACGCCGGAGGAAATCCCGCCTGCGATTCGTTCTCGATGTCTCGAGGTGTTCTTCAAACCTCTGACGGCTGACGAGATTGGGGCCATAGCTCTCAACGCTGCAGCCAAGATCGGTTTCAAGGTGGACCCTGAGGCGATCGCCGTGGTGCGGAAATACGCATCCAACGGAAGAGAAGCGGTGAACCTGCTGCAGGTCGCAGCGGGGATCTGCATGACTGAAGGCAAGACACGGATATCGGTGCGGGAGGTCGAGTGGGTAGTCAACAGCGGCCAGTACCACCCGCGGCCTGACCGGCAGATAGAGGAGGTCGGCGCACCCGGACTTGCCTACGGACTCGGTATCTACGGCCCCAACCAGGGAGTAGTAATGGAGGTAGAGGCCAACGCAATCCCCGTTCCAAAAGGCACGGGAAGGCTCGTCACTACTGGGCTGATCGAGGAGGAAGAGATCGGGAGCCCGGCAATGAAGCTCAAGCGGAGAAGCATGGCTCGCGATTCCATGCAAAATGTGCTGACCGTGTTGCGCAGACATCTTGGCATCGACTATATGAACTACGACATCCACGTAAACTTCCCGGGGGGCCATCCCGTAGACGGCCCATCTGCAGGGGTGACCATGGCGTGCGCAGTCTACTCTGCAGTCACCGGTCTCGCAATCGAGATTCCCATGGCGATGACGGGCGAAGTGTCGATTCGAGGGGTCATCAAGCCCGTTGGAGGAATTCCAGCCAAGATAGAGGCAGCCCGAAGGGCTGGTGCGAGAAAGGTCCTGATACCCAAGGACAACTGGCAGGAACTGCTTGCAGACTGCGACCGCGTCCAGGTAGTCCCAGTCTCGACCATTGAAGAGGTCATCCAGGAGGCGTTCGGCCTAGCCTCCAATTGTCAGGTGAAATCTGCGTCTACTTGAGGTAATATAGGTTTGGGGAAGGGGTTGGCACCCGGAGTGCCGCCACTGCCCTCCAGTGGCTCGTGATTCCACGCGTGGCATTATGTATGCGTGTCCTTGTGAAGGGATAGCAGCTATCATACGAGAATAGGACACTATGGCCGTACGCTGGCCATTTGGCGCTCTTGGTCAGAGGACACCGCACCGGAGTGCATATAGGAGGCTGAGTAGGGTGGCAGCGGACAGAGCAGATTGGCAATCGGGCGAAAACGATTCGAATCGGAGTTTTCAGAATATAGACATCCTGCCGTTGCTTGCGCTCAGAGGCATGCTTGTCTTTCCATACATGACTGTCCCGCTGGACGTGGGCAGAGAGAGGTCAGTGAGTGCGCTTGAGGACGCCATGATGAACGACCGGCTCATTGTGCTCGCGGCCCAGAAGGAGGCGCGCGACGTAGATCCTGACCCTGACAGCATCCATAGCGTCGGCACTCTTGCCGAGGTCAAGCAGCTTGCGAAGGTATCCGAAGGCACTATCCGCATTCTGGTGGAAGGACTTGCAAGAGTTCAGATTCGTGAGTATGTTCAGAACGATCCGCACTTCAAGGTGAGAGTCTCGGTAGTCGATGAGGTTGGATGTGTGGACGCTGAGACAGAAGCCTTGATGCGCACCGCACTTCAGCACTTCGAGGAGTATGTGAGGCTGAACCGCAAGACTCCCCCTGAGATCCTCGTGTCTGTTTCGAGCATCGAGGAGCCGGGCAGGCTAGCTGACGATATCGCATCGCACCTTTCCCTGAGGGTAGATGAGAAGCAGGCGATTCTCGAGTGCCTGTCACCAAAGCGCCGGCTGGAGAAGGTCTGCGCGCTGTTGATGAAAGAGATCGAAATACTCGAGCTCGAGAGGAAGATCCACACCCGCGTGCGCAAACAGATGGAAAAGACGCAGCGGGAGTACTACCTGAGGGAGCAGCTGAAGGCCATTCAGAGCGAGCTCGGCGACAAGGACGAACGCGCTCAGGAGGTCGCGGACCTCAGGGCCAAAGTCGAACAGCTGGGCATGCCGCCTGACGTGTACGAAAAGGCGCAAAAGGAGATCGACCGGCTCGAGAGGATGCCGCCGATGGTGGCGGAGGCTGTGGTAGTGCGCAACTACCTGGACTGGCTTATTTCATACCCGTGGAATGTGAAGACCGAGGACGGCCTCGACATCAGAGAAGCGGAGCGCATCCTCAATGAAGATCATTACGGCCTCGAGAAGGTCAAAGAGAGAATCCTCGAGTACCTGTCGGTGAGACAGCTGACGAAGAAGATTCGCGGACCAATCCTGTGCTTCGTGGGCCCTCCCGGAGTCGGCAAAACGTCGCTCGGCAAGTCGATTGCACGAGCGCTGGGCAGGAAGTTCGTAAGATTCTCGCTCGGAGGCGTTCGCGACGAGGCAGAGATACGCGGTCACCGCAGAACGTACGTTGGTGCAATGCCGGGCAAGATCATACAGGCCATGAAACAGGCCGGGACCTCGAACCCTGTGATACTCCTTGACGAGGTCGACAAGCTCTCGTCGGACTTCCGCGGGGATCCTTCGTCCGCCCTGCTGGAGGTGCTCGACCCTGAGCAGAACTGCAACTTCGGTGACAACTACATGGAAGTGAACGTGGATCTCTCTGATGTCATGTTCATCACCACGGCGAACGTGCTGTTCAACATCCCTCATGCACTGAGGGACAGGATGGAGATCATCCGGATACCGGGCTACACCGAAGAGGACAAGGTGCACATCGCTCTGCAGCATCTCCTGCCCGACCAGTTGGAACAAAACGGTCTGAAGCGCGGTGACGTGGCCATTGGAGAGAAGAGCATCCGCGAGATCATCCGGAAGTACACCCGCGAGTCAGGCGTGAGGGAACTCGAGCGGCAGATTGCAACCGTGCTTCGGAAGGCCGCCAAGGAGATCGTGAGCGGCGCCAAGCGGCCGATCAGAGTCGTTCCGTCGAACATCAGCAAGTTCCTCGGGATACCGATCTACAGGTACGGAGTCATGGAGGAAGCCGACCGCGTCGGCGTGGCAACGGGCCTGGCGTGGACCGAAGTGGGAGGAGAGATCCTGTCCATAGAGGTCAGCGTCATGCATGGCAAAGGGCAGCTGAGCCTTACAGGCAAGCTGGGCGATGTGATGAAAGAGTCGGCCCAGGCTGGGTTCTCATACATCCGGTCGAGAGCTGAGACTCTGGGAGTAGATCCCGATTTCCACGAGAAGTGCGATGTGCACATCCACGTTCCAGAGGGTTCGATACCCAAGGACGGTCCGTCCGCAGGGATCGCAATGGCCACTGCGCTCATATCCGCTCTGACTCAGAGGCCGGTGAGGCGGGATGTGGCCATGACAGGAGAGATAACGCTGAGAGGCAGGATACTGCCCATCGGCGGCCTGAAAGAGAAGGTGCTTGCTGCGCATAGATCGGGCATTCGGACTGTGGTCATACCGGCGGAGAACGTCAAGGATACTGAGGAGATCCCGGACAACATCAAGCGAGAGATGCAGTTCGTGGCGGTGGACCATATGGACGAAGTCCTCTCGGTTGCGCTCAGGGGCTTTGACGAGGCCCGGACAGAGCGGCCGGGCGACAGCGACATGCTGCCGGTCGTCGAAAACCCGACAGAGCAGCCGCCAAGTGCAGCGCTTCACATCTAGGCCTCAGACCGAGTGGTCCTGGAGACCTGTTCGGGCCGATTTTCGTGACCCGTTTGGTTGATCTTGGAGACCGTACCGAGTGATTTTGCAGACCCTGGTAAAGGGCATATGCCTCTTTATCAGGGTCTTTGATTTCGCCAGCCGTCGCCGATCGGATCAGGTTGTCCGAGGCACGCTCTCGAGCGCGAAACGAGGAGTTATTCCGGCAACCTGACCGGAGAAGCGCGGAGATCGGTGGACAGGCTCCCTTCACACACAACATCTTGTATGATACACTAGACAAGGACTCAATATGTTGTACTGCTTAGTCCTCTCGTCTCCATTCACCGCACAACGTGTTTACCTGCCGGCTCATTGGGCCGCAACAACCGCTAGTGTCGTTCGTCGCTTAGGAAGCTACTCTCATTCGTCGTTTAGGGGGTCTGCTGTCTCAATGGAACTGACAGAAAACGCTCGGGTTGTTTTGGAACGGCGCTACCTCAGAAAGGAAGGAGGCGTTGTTGTTGAGACACCGGAGGACATGTTTCGCCGTGTGGCTCACAACATAGCTCAGGTCGAGACCGAGGTCTACGGTGAAAGCGAGGAGACTGCCGCGCATTGGGAGCAGACCTGGTATGACATGATGACATCCCTGCGCTTCATGCCGAACTCACCCACGCTCATGAATGCCGGCCGCGACCTCCAGCAGCTGAGCGCCTGTTTCGTCCTGCCGGTCGAGGACACGATGGAGGCCATTTTCGATGCGATCAAAAACGCTGCTCTGATACACAAGAGCGGAGGCGGAACCGGATTCTCGTTCTCCCGCTTGCGGCCGAAGAACGATCAGGTCCTCTCGACGGGCGGAGTCGCCAGCGGCCCTGTGTCGTTCATGAAGGTCTTCAATGCAGCGACGAGCGCAGTGAAGCAGGGGGGCACCCGGCGGGGAGCCAACATGGGGATCCTCCGGGTAGACCATCCCGATATTCTCGAGTTCATAAGGGCCAAAGAGGACAACTCCGAGCTGACCAACTTCAACATATCAGTGGCCCTCACCACCGCTTTCATGGATGCGCTGGAGCACGACGGCGAGTTCGATATAAGGAATCCGAGAACCGGCGACGTGGTCGGGTCGCTGCGTGCCCGAGAGGTCTTTGACCTCATCGTCGATGGAGCGTGGCGGAACGGCGAGCCTGGTATCATCTTCCTTGACAGGATCAACGAAGCCAATCCTACGCCGGAGCTCGGCGAGATCGAGAGCACCAATCCGTGCGGCGAACAGCCCTTGTTGCCGAACGAGAGCTGCAACCTGGGATCTGTAAACCTCAGCAGGATGCTCAAGCCGGGCGACGACGGACTGGAGATCGACTGGGACTTGCTGGAGCAGACGGTCAAGTCGTCGGTGAGATTTCTCGACAATGTAATAGACGCCAACCGGTATCCGCTGCCTGAGATCAGGGAGAAGACGCTGCTGACGCGCAAGATCGGTCTGGGCGTCATGGGGTTTGCGGACATGCTGATACGGCTCGGAGTGGGCTACAACACCCCGACGGCCGCCGACATCGCGCGCTCGGTGATGAGTTTCGTTCGCACCAAAGCCGAAGAGGAGTCGGTGTCTCTCGCCCGTGAGCGTGGCAGCTTCCCCGCGTTTGACAAGAGTATATATGCGCACCGGTTGCCGTGCCTCCGGAACGCGACTCTGACCACTGTCGCCCCGACGGGCACCATAAGCATAATCGCCGGGTGCTCGAGCGGAATAGAGCCGCTTTTCGCAGTCTGTTTCGTCCGCAATGTGATGGACAATGACATCCTCATCGAGGTGAACCCGCTCTTCGAAGAGGTCGCTCGCTCGAGAGGGTTCTACTCAAAGGAGCTGATGGAAAAGGTAGCCGCTCATGGCAGTGTCGTAGGAATGAGCGAGATACCCGAGGACGTCCAGAGGGTCTTTGTGACGGCTCACGACATAGCTCCGGCGGAGCACGTGGCGATTCAAGCGGCTTTTCAGGAGTTCACAGACAACGCAGTTTCCAAGACAGTCAACCTGCCGAATCATGCGACCAGAGAAGACGTTGAAGAGGTTCTCATGCAGGCGTACAGATCAGGCTGCAAGGGAGTGACGGTCTACAGGGACGGCAGCCGCGAATCGCAAGTGCTGTCGGTTCAGAGAAAGGATGAAAAGAAGACTGAGGAGTCACAAGCCTCCGAAGCTCACGGCAGAGTGGAGATGACGCCCAGGGCGAGGCCGCAGGTTACCTACGGCCAGACCGAGAAGGTCAAGACCGGGTGCGGCAACGTGTATGTCACAGTCAACAGCGACGAGCACGGACTGTGCGAGGTCTTTACATCCATCGGCAAGTCAGGCGGATGCGCCTCTGCACAGTCTGAGGCCATCAGCCGTCTCACATCGCTCGCCCTGAGGAGCGGAGTGAGCATCCAGGCGATCATTCATCATCTCAAGGGCATCCGATGTCCGTCGCCGGCCTGGCACAACGGGCAAGTGGTGTACTCGTGTCCCGACGCGATTGGACGTGTCCTGGAGCACGTGTCCGCGCGGTATGCTCTGAACAACCCGAGCGGACTCGAGCAGGCTTCAGCTGCTCGGGCAGACAGCACCGTGTCGGTGAAGAAAGGAAACGGGCTGAGTGACCTCGACAACCACGTCGGCGCCTGCCCAGACTGTGGAGGGCACATGATTCACCAGGACGGATGCGCGGTATGCATGAACTGCGGCTACTCGAGGTGCGGATGACGGGGTCTCCATCATCTGTAGGAGTCGGTACTTCGGACACAGACCAGGATTGCGGGCAGCGGGCTTGACCGCTGCCCGACTTTGTGTTGACTCGGGAACCGGAGAACGAAGAAGATAGAGCTCGCAGGGCTCGTGAATCCTGTTGATATGGGGCTTCATTAAGTGTAGAATATATAGGTGAGTTTGAACACAGCAACGAGTCGTGTTGGGGAGGCGATCTGTTTGAAGAGATACGAGACCGGGCAGCTGCGCAACATTGGGCTGATCGGTCATGGCGGGTGCGGAAAGACCACCCTAACTGAGGCCATGGTCTATGCGGTCGGCGCCACGACAAGGATGGGCCGAGTAGAAGAAGGCAACACCCTGTCTGACCACGATCCTGAGGAAATCAAGAGGCAGATCTCTGTAAATACGTCTGTTATCCCCTGTGAGTGGAGAGACACCAAGATCAACATAGTCGATACGCCGGGTTACGCCGACTTCGTCGGCGAGGTGGTCAGCGCTCTCCGCGCAGTTGACTGCGTTCTCACGGTTGTCTGCTCGGTTTCCGGAGTTGAGGTGGGCACCGAAAGCACATTCAAGCTCGCCGAACGGCAGAACCTCCCTCAGATGGCCGTCATCAACAAGATGGACAGGGAAAACGCAGACTTCTACAAGGTATTGGGCAGGATGCGCGAGGTCTTCGGAAATCGGATCAGCGCAGTCCAGCTTCCGATAGGCTCTCAGTCGTCCTTCACCGGAGTGGTGGACCTCATAGAGGGAAAAGCCTACAAGTTCGAGGGCAAGAGCGTAAAAGAGACGGATATTCCGAATGATATGGCGAGCGCCGTCGAGGAGCACAGGAGCAGACTGATAGAAATCGCTGCCGAGTACGACGACGAGGTTCTGATGAAGTACCTCGAGGGCGAAGAGTTGACGGTCGACGAGATACGCGCCGGAGTGAAGGACGGTGTGTTGAACCGCAGGATCGTTCCTGTCCTCTGCTGCGCTGCTAGCACCGGGGTAGGGATTCCGACCCTCCTCGACTTCGTAGCAGCCTATTGCCCGTCGCCTGACAAAGTGGTCGAAGTGAAGGGCCTAAAGCCCGGGACTGATGAAGAAGTCACGTTCCCCGTTTCGGCCGGCGCTCCATTCAGCGCTCTGGTGTTCAAGACCATGGCTGACCCTTACGTCGGGAAGCTGTCGATGTTCAAGGTCCTTTCCGGAACGCTGAAATCCGACTCGACAGTCCAGAATGTGAACAAGCGTGTCGACGAACGAGTGGGTCAGGTGTTTCTGACTTTCGGCAAGGAGCAGATCGCTGTTTCGGAGGTCGTGGCAGGCGACATAGCTGCCGTTGCCAAGCTCGGCGAGACAGTGACGGGAGACACACTGGGCGACAAGGCGAATCCGATTCAGCTTCCAGCTATAGATTTCCCGAAGCCGAAACTGACTCTGGCCGCGTACCCGCTCAGCAAGGGCGATGAGGACAAGATAGCGTCAGGGCTGAGCAGACTCGCAGAAGAGGATCCCACTGTGTCGATCGACCGCAACAGCGAGACAAGGGAACTCCTGATCTCAGGCATGGGCGAGCTTCACGTGGAGATCGTCAAGGCCCGGCTCAAGAAGAAGTTCGGTGCAGACATCGAGCTGCGTGCGCCGAAGGTGCCGTACAGGGAGACCATCAGAGCGAAGGCACAGGCTGAAGGCAAGCACAAGAAGCAGACCGGAGGCAGAGGTCAGTACGGTCATGTCATCCTGGAGATGGAGCCCTTGGCCGACAAGGAGTTCGAGTTCGTCGACAAGATCTTCGGCGGAGCGGTTCCCAAGAACTACATCCCGGCCGTCGAGAAGGGCGCCATAGAGACTCTCGCTGAAGGGCCCTATGCAGGCTTCCCGATGGTCAATGTCAGGGTCACTCTGCTCGATGGATCATACCATGCAGTGGACTCCTCGGAGATGGCGTTCAAGATCGCTACCTCTCTGGCAATCAAGAAGGCGCTGGAGACGGCTAGACCCGTGCTGCTCGAGCCGGTCATGTACGTCGAGGTCCGCGTGCCCGAGGCCTACATGGGCGACATCATGGGAGACATGAACAAGAAGCGAGGGCGGATCCTCGGAATGGAGCCCGATGGAGGCTACCAGGTGGTCAAGGCGATAGCCCCGCTGGCGGAGATGTACCGTTACGCGATAGATCTGCGTTCGATGACTCAGGGGCGCGGCGACTTCACGATGGAGTTCAGGGACTACGAGGAGGTTCCCGCACAGATTGCCGAGAAGGTGATCGAAGAAGCCAAGAAGCAGCGCGAGAGCTGAGAGTACCGGGCCGGCCGAATGGCCGGCCCTTGTAAATCCGGTGCATTGCGTATGGAGTCAAGCTGGAAGTACAGGTTCCTCGTTAAGTTGTGCCTTCGACTGCGTTTGAGCATAGCGCTGAAGCGCGGATACGCGGTCACCACGTTCAAGATGTCCAACGATGCCATGGCGCCCGAACTCAGGACGGGGGATCTGGTCGCAGTGGATACCAGATCGGCCGGTCAGCCAGTGCGTGTCGGCGACCTCGTCGTTGCGTCGATCAAGTGCGCCAGTTGGGATACTGCGTCGGAGGGCGGCTCGTCATCCGATAGAGAGTCGTCGAGTGAAGACTCAGAGAGTGCAGGCGAAGAGGAACGCCGTCTAGTCGTTCGCAAAGTCGCAGCGGTCGCAGGAGACCCTATCCCGCATGACGGCCCGGGTTCCGGTTCCGCCGTGCCAGAGGGCTGCGTCTATCTTCTCGCCAACGACCGCTCCAAAGGTCCCGACAGCAGGACTTCAGATGTCGGAGCCCGACCGCTCTCGGATATCCTGGGCAGAGTGGTCGCCGTTCGCAGGGGCGGGAGGATTACCTGGCTTTGATATTGACAAGTCATGCTCTGTCCTGTAGTATGTTAGAAAAGCACGGCTGCTGCGAAGAAAGCAGCAGCCTGGCATAGTCGTATCGGCGATGAGAGAGAGTAGTAGCCGGTTCTTGGCCTTAAGAGACGGGGCGGTGGGTGCGAGTCCCCGAGTGCCACGCCGGTGAAGGCGCTCTTGAGCATCGGACCTGAGATCACGCATCCGGCGCTGCGTGCGCTGGAGCGGGGTGAGTAGGGCCGACGGCCTGCCCGTTATCGCAGGTACGAGGTGTCGCTCTGGACTCCTGCAGCTCGCGGAGAGTTCAGGCGGAACTAAGGTGGTAGCGCGGGAGCTTCTTTCGTCCTTAGACGTCAGAAGCTCCTTTTGCTTACCCAAACAACGAGAACAGGAGAACAGGAGTGAGAAGCATGTTTAGAGAGAAGAGAGAATTGAGGATCCCGGGTCCGACTCCCGTTCCGCCTCAGGCGTTGAGGGCTCTTTCGAAGCCCTTGATCGGGCATAGGACATCTGACTTCTCCGGCATTCTCGAGCGAACCACGCAGCGGCTGAAGTGGATTCTTGGAACCGAGGGTGAAGTGTACATACTCGCTTCCTCGGGAACCGGCGCGATGGAGGCGGCGGTTGCGAACATCGTGTCGCCCGGAGACCGCGTCGTGGTGGTGGTGGGCGGCAAGTTCGGAGAGCGGTGGTCAGAGCTGTGCAAGAGCTACGGAGCTGTTGTGGACGAGATCGTCGTCGAACCCGGCCGCGCAGTCGATCCGGACGACATCAGGAAGGCTCTGCAGTCCGGCGGAGAGACTCGTGCTGTGTTCATCACGCAGAATGAGACCTCGACAGGAGTCGAGCATGACGTCAAGGCGGTGGCCGCGATCGTTAGGGAGACCCCCGCACTCCTCATTGTCGACGCGGTGAGTTCGCTCGGCGCCATTGAGATCAAGATGGATGAATGGGGCGTAGATATCGTAGCTGCGGGCTCGCAGAAAGCACTGATGCTCCCGCCCGGACTTGGTGTCATCGGAGTCTCTTCGAGGGCGTGGCAGGTCATAGAGAAATGCAAGAGCCCTCGGTACTACTTCGACCTGATTGCATGCAGAGAGAACCTGAAGAAGTCGACCACTCCGTTCACTCCTGCCGTGGGCATGTTCTTCGCCCTCGACGAAACCACGTCGATGATTGAGGAAGAAGGCCTGGAGGCCATCTATCGCCGTCATGCCGACATGCGCGATATGATCCGAGCGGCTGCCAGGGCAGTCGGCCTCGAGCTGTTCGCAGAAGACGCGGTCGCTTCACGCACCATTACCGCGATAAAGGGAGACGGAACCTTCGATGTGGAGAAGCTCCGCAAGCGGCTGGCCTCGAGGTACGGAATCGAGGTTGCAGGCGGCCAGGAGGAGCTCAAGGGCGTCATCTTCCGCATCGGCCACATGGGCTACATGGACAGACTCGACATGGTGTCGACATGGGCGGCCGTTGAACTGGCGCTGCTTGACGTCGGATATCGTGTCTCCCTCGGCGCAGGTGTCAAGGCAGCCATGGAGGTGATGGCTCGATGCGAGTACTAGTCAGCGATTCTGTATCGGACAAAGGATTGGCCATTCTGCGGGCGGAGAAAGACATCGAAGTGGTCGTAGATACCAAGATGACTCCCGACCAGTTGATCGCGGAGATCGGCAAGTACGATGCGCTGATAGTCAGGAGCGCGACCAAGGTAACACGGGAAGTGATCGAGGCGGCCGCGAATCTGAAGATCATCGGCAGAGCCGGAGCAGGCGTCGACAACATAGACCTCGAGGCTGCCACCAACCGTGGCGTGATCGTCGTGAACACGCCCGGCGGGAACAGCGTCTCTACGGCCGAGCATACTGTGGCTATGCTCCTCGCCATGGCGAGGAGCATCCCTCAAGCCCACATGAGCATGAAGCAGGGCAAGTGGGACCGCAAGAGCTTCACGGGAGTCGAGATCCAGGGCAAGGTGCTCGGCGTAGTCGGACTGGGGAGGATAGGCAGGGAGGTAGCCAAGCGCGGCATCGGGCTGAGCATGGAGGTCTTGGGATACGATCCTTTCATCTCCGAGGACCTCGCCCGCTCCCTCGGCATCAATCTCGTGGATCTCGATGACCTGTGCCGCCAGGCAGATTTCATCACAGTGCATACTCCCCTCAACGAGCACACCAGAGGTCTGATCGATGGTCGTAGAATTGACTTGATGAAGCGCGGTGTGAGAATCGTGAACTGCGCCAGAGGCGGCATCATCGATGAGAAGGCGCTCGCCGACGCACTGAAATCCGGCAAAGTGGCTGCCGCGGCGCTCGACGTCTTTGAGAACGAACCTCCGACTTCGAGCGAGCTGGTCGGCCTTGACAACGTGGTGCTGACTCCACACCTGGCAGCCTCGACTGAGGAAGCGCAGGAAAACGTCGCAGTCGATGTCGCACGCCAGGTGGTGCGGGCGCTTCAGGGCAAGTCGTTCAGGAACGCAGTCAACCTCCCGAGCACGGATCCGGAGACCTACGAGTTCCTTCGTCCATACCTGTCACTTGCGTCCAGGCTGGGCACTTTCCTAGGGTCCACTGCGTCTGGAAGCCTGGAGGCTGTCGAGATCGAATATACCGGCGATCTGGCAGAGCTCGATGTGGGGGCAGTGACCAACTACCTGCTCCAAGGATTTCTGGCCCCTGTCATAGAAGTCCCGGTGACGATAGTCAACGCTCCTCTCATAGCGAGATCGCGAGGGATTCGAGTCTCCGAAACCAAGAGCAAAGACCATCGCGGATTCCCGGCAACTATCCGTGCGAAGGCAGTAGGCAAGGAGATGCAGAGGAGCATTTCGGGAACGGTATATGAAGGATCTGAACTGCGCATAGTGGAAGTCGACGGGTACCGGGTGGACTTCGAGCCTGCAGGCGACGTGCTGCTCATACCGCACGTCGACAAACCTGGAGTGATTGGGGCTGTAGGACAACTGCTTGGGAAAGAGAACATCAACATCGCGGCTATGCATGTCGGACGGAAGGAGATTGGCGGGCGTGCAGTTATGTTGCTTGGTATAGACGGCTCGCCGTCGAGGTCTGCATTGGAGGCTGTGAAGACTGTAGACGGGGTGCTCGACGTCCGCTACGTCAGAATGTGATGTCTGCAGAGTGAGAGGCGGGATCCGGCCAACGGCATCCCGCCTCGAACGAGGCTCACGGTCATTCTGTGAAGGGAGCTGAGGTGCGATGGTGGATATCAGACCGTTTCAGGGCCTGAGGTACGCTGCCCAAGAGGTCGGAAGCTTGGACGCAGTGACTTGCCCTCCTTACGACGTGATCAGCGACGCGCTCTGGGATGAACTGTATCGGAGATCCGAGTACAACGTGGTAAGGCTGGTGTTGGGGAAGACGTCCGAGGACGACGACGAGTTCGACAACCGCTACACTCGCGCTGCAGGCTTCCTTCGGCAGTGGCGGGCTCAAGGCGTCCTGAGACAGGACACAGTCCCTGCCATATATGCATATGAACAGCAGTTTACGGTAGGAGACAGACGCTACTCCAGACTGGGGTTCATTGCATCGGTGAAGCTCCAGGAGTTCGGGAAGGGAGACATCCTTCCTCACGAGCAGACTCTTTCGAAGCCAAAGGCAGACAGGCTCCTGCTGCTGCGATCGACACGCACCAACCTGAGCCCAGTCTTCGGCATATTCGAGGACAGCGAAGGCGTGACCGACCGGGTGCTTCGGGAGCAGATAGAGAACCTGACTCCTGATACCGCTGTCGACGATACGGGAACCGTCAACCGTCTGTGGGCGATTACAGACCCTGCCGCGATCTCAACCGTTAGGCAGCAGATGAAGGGTGCGCAGGCTCTGATCGCCGACGGCCATCACAGGTACGAAACGAGCCTGGATTACCGGCGAGAGGTCAGGCAGAGCCTCGGAGACGAAGACAGAGGGCAGGAGCTTCCGTGTGACTTCGCCATGATGATGTTTGTCAACATGCACGACCCGGGGCTCGTGGTTCTTCCCACGCACAGGGTAATATACGGACTGGATGGGTTCGACCCGGATGACTTCGTTCGCAAGTGCGCACGCTGGTTTACAGTCGAACAGGTGGATCTGTCCGTTCTGGCATCGGCCTCGGACATGACTCCAGATCCGTTTCTCGATTCGTGGTCCAGGTCCAACCGCCTGCCCGCAGGCTCCACAGTGTTTGGGCTCTATCTCCCCGGCCGTCTTTACCTGTTGAAGCTCGAGGGCGGTCCGTCGCAAGTGGCGTCCATGCTGGACCAGTCGCGAAGCGAGGCATGGCGCAGTCTCGACGTCAGCATTTTGCATTCAGTGGTCATCCGCCACCTCCTCGGCATCAGCGAGGCGGATCAGGTGGCGCAGTCCCACATCAAGTACACTCGGAGTTTGCACGAAGCTGTGTCCATGGTGGACTCCGGCATCTATCAAGCTGCGCTTCTGATGAACGCACCGACGGTTGCCGATGTCGCGCGCGTGTCGCGTTCAGGAGAGAAGATGCCTCAGAAATCGACGTACTTCTATCCGAAGCTGCTAACAGGTTTGGTCATGCGGCCGCTGGACTGAAGCGGCTCGCTTGCTGCCGCTGGATTGAGTCGGCAGGCTCGCCGAGACCGGACTCAGCCGCCTTGCGGCCGCAGGACTGAGCTGGCCCGTTTTGTTGACAACGCCCTTTTCGACCGGTATCATGAACACGTAATCGAGATGATGACGCCAGGCAGGGCAGCAGCGGAACACTGCCGGCTGCCTGGCTGTGTCATATGTGACGTTTCCGAGGTGATTGGTGTGGGCGATACGGAACTGGGCAGCCGGTACAACCCTGCGGATGTCGAGCAGAAGTGGTACAGCCACTGGGTTGAGAATGGTTACTTCCATGCTGAGGTGGAGCCGGACAAGATCCCGTTCAGCATGGTCATTCCTCCGCCGAACGTGACCGGACATCTGCATCTGGGACACGCTCTGGATGAGACTCTGCAGGACATCTTGGTGCGCTGGCACCGGATGCAGGGTCACAACGCAGTGTGGATCCCGGGTACGGACCATGCGGGAATTGCCACCCAGGTCAAGGTCGAGGAGCACCTCAGGGAGACGGAAGGGCTGTCTCGCTATGACCTGGGCAGAGAGGAGTTCCTCAAGCGGGTCTGGGAGTGGAAAGAGAAGTACGGAGGCCGGATAATCAGTCAGCTGAAGCGCCTCGGATCGTCGTGCGACTGGGACAGGGAGCGCTTCACAATGGACGAAGGATGCTCCCGGGCGGTCCGTGAAGTGTTTGTGCGCCTTTTTGAGAAGGACCTGATTTACAAGGGGCACAGGATCATCAACTGGTGCCCTCGGTGCCGGACCGCGCTGTCTGACATCGAGGTGGAGTACAGCGAGTCTTCCGGGAAACTCCACTATGTGCGATACCCGCTAGCTGACGGCAGCGGGTACGTGGTCATCGCGACGACGAGGCCTGAGACCATCCTCGGCGACACCGCAGTCGCAGTCAACCCCGGCGACGACAGATACAAAGAATTGGTCGGGAAGACTGTGATCCTGCCTCTGATGGACCGGCCGATACCCATTATCGCTGACGAATACGCCGATCCTGAGTTCGGCACGGGAGCCGTCAAGATGACTCCGGCACATGATCCGAATGACTTCGAGGTCGGCCTGAGACACGGCCTCGAGCAGATCTGCGTCATCGGGCCGGACGGCAAGATGACGGAAGAGGCGGGCAAATTTGCGGGAATGGACAGGTTCGAATGCCGCAAAGCCGTGCTCGCGGAGCTCGACCGCCTGGGTCTGCTCGTCAAGCTGGAGGACTACAAGCACTCAGTGGGGCACTGCCAGAGATGTGATTCGATCGTCGAGCCGCATCTGTCTCACCAGTGGTTCGTCAGGATGAAACCGCTGGCCGAGCCTGCGCTGCAGGTGGTGCGAGAGGGCAAGATCAGGTTCGTGCCCGACAGGTTCGCAAAGATCTACATGAACTGGCTCGAGAACATTCACGACTGGTGCATCTCGAGGCAGTTGTGGTGGGGACACCGGATTCCGGTATGGTATTGCGATCAGTGCGGCGCAGTGTTTGCCGCCCGTGAGGATCCGGACAAGTGCGCGCGGTGTGGCAGCACAGCGATCACGCAGGATCCTGACGTGCTGGACACGTGGTTCAGCTCAGCCCTGTGGCCCTTCTCCACCATGGGCTGGCCGGATGAAACAGCGGAGTTGAAGCACTGGTATCCCACCTCCGTCCTGGTCACGGGCTATGACATCATCTTCTTCTGGGTCGCGCGGATGATCTTCATGGGCCTCGAGTTCATGGGCGACATCCCGTTCCATACTGTGTTCATCCATGGACTCTTGAGAGACTCAGAGGGACGCAAGATGAGCAAGTCCCTGGGCAACTCAGTTGATCCGCTGGAGACCATAGATGAGGTTGGCGCCGATCCTCTGCGGTTCACCCTCGTCACAGGGAATGCGCCGGGGAACGACATGAGGTTCTACCAGGAGAGGGTCGAGTCATCCCGCAACTTCGCGAATAAGATCTGGAACGCGAGCCGCTTTGCCCTCATGAACCTCAAGGACTACCAAGGCGGAGTGCCCGACGTGGCTGACCTTGAGCTGAGCAGCGAGGACAAGTGGATACTCTCCAGGCTGAACCGTGTGATCCCCGAGGTCACCAGGTTTATGGAGAGGTTTGACCTTGGCGAAGCCGCCAGAGTCATCTACGAGTTCATCTGGGGCGAGCTGTGCGACTGGTACATCGAGATGGTGAAGCCAAGGCTGTATGGCAAGCGCGGCGCCGAGAGCAGGAGAGTGGCTCAAGCAGTCCTCGCACACGTGCTCGAGCGCACCATGCGGCTCCTGCACCCGTACATGCCGTTCATCTCTGAAGAGATCTGGCAGCACCTGCCTCACGAAGGGGAATCTGTGACTATCGCACCGTGGCCGGTGTCCGATGACAGACTCCTCGACCAGACAATTGAAGACGAGATGGCTGTCCTGATGGACCTGGTGCGCGCAGTGCGCAATGTCAGGGCGGAAATGAACGTGGAGCCGTCCCGCCTGATCACTGGCGTGTTGCAGGGCGACCCTGCGAGATGCGCCACGGTTGCCCGGGACGCCGAGCTTCTCAAACTGCTCGCCGGCATGTCGGATCTCGAGGTTC
Source organism: Bacillota bacterium (assembly GCA_012719595.1). GTDB lineage: Bacteria > Bacillota > DTU014 > DTU014 > DTU014 > JAAYAB01. Next base: position 12,097 of record JAAYAB010000193.1, on the reverse strand, counting down.
GGCCGGGCGATACAGAGAAACCGCAGAACGCCGCAGTCGCAATAGTCCCTGGACTGGAGCTATATATGCCGCTCGCGGGGCTGATCGATATCGAGAAAGAGACTCTCCGTCTCGAGAAAGAACTCGCGAAGATCGAAGAGGAGATCGCGCGCCTCGATCAGAAGCTGGGGAACGGGAGCTTCGTGGCCAAGGCTCCGGCAGAGATAGTGGAGAGGGAGCGTGAACGCCGACGAGCGTGCGCGGAGCAGCGCGCCGCAGTCATCAAACGGCTTGATCAGCTCAGAGCGATGTAGCCGGGTCGCGGGCGCGTGCACTGGATGAGTCAGAGATTGGGAACTCTGATGAGATCGGGAGAGCCAATCAACTTCTAATCGTGCCTACAGGCGTAGACTGCGGTTGCTGGGCTGCAAACGTCGCCGGACACTGTTGAGTGTCCGGCGCCTTGATGTGTATAATATGGGTGAATCGGGACAGATTAGTCCTAGCGGGACAATATGAGTCCCACAAGTGACAGAGTAGAGAGGAGGAATTTGGAATGATTTGCCCGGACTGCAAGGAAAGGAACTTCTCGTTTGCCGAGTATTGCAGGAAGTGCGGGCGAGACCTTACCCGCAGGTCCTATCAGGAGGTCCGCGAGGAAGGCAGACGTCGGCTTGGTATCTTCTCTGTAGGGACAGTGAAGTAACTTCGCTGTCCCCTCTCGGAAACGGGGGGAGTTCCGCCGTCGATTACACGCTGTCGTTTGCGTGATTACATACAGCAATCTTACCACCCTCAGGAATCTTACCGCCCTCAGCGAATGGCCGCTGGGGGCCTTCTTTGTGTTCGGCCTCTCGCATGGACATCAGTTGCTCGGTGTTGTATACTGGCCTTGATGTGCCCGGCCCGCATAGGCCGGCTGCGGGGGAGGAAAGAGCTGATGGGAAGAGACCTCAAGGCTGAGGCGCTGAAACTGCACAAAGACCATCTGGGCAAGATCGCCGTGAGGAGCAAGATTGAGCTGAGGGACGCCTGGGACCTAAGCCTTGCGTACTCGCCTGGGGTCGCAGAGCCATGCCTGGCCATCGCAGATTCGCCTGATGCTGTCTACGACTACACCGCAAGAGGAAACCTAGTCGCCGTCGTCTCGGACGGTTCGGCCGTGCTCGGACTGGGCGACATTGGCGCCAGAGCTGCGCTGCCTGTGATGGAGGGCAAGAGCATCCTCTTCAAGCACTTTGCCGGTGTCGATGCTTTTCCGATAGTGCTAGACACTCACGATGTCGATGAGATAGTCAGAACCGTGCAGCTCATGTCGCCCACCTTCGGCGGCATCAACCTGGAGGACATATCTGCTCCGAGGTGCTTTGAGATCGAGGCGCGGCTGAAGCAGGTCGTTGATATCCCCGTGTTCCACGACGATCAGCATGGAACCGCTGTAGTCATGTTTGCCGGCCTCATCAATGCTCTCAAGCTTGTCGGCAAAAGGCTCGAGACGATCAAGGTAGTCATCAATGGTGCAGGAGCCGCCGGAGTCGCCATTGCCAAACTGCTGAAGAGCGCAGGGGTAACGAGCATGCTCGTCTGTGATCGCAACGGAATCATCTGCGAGGGCAGGGCGACGGACATGAATGCCTCAAAGACGGAGCTGGCCCGCCTGACGAATCCCACAGGCATTGTGGGAACTCTCGCTGACGCAGTGAGAGGAGCCGACGTGTTCATAGGAGTGTCTGTAGCCCGCACTCTGAAGCAGGACATGGTGAGGTCTATGGCGAGCGATCCGCTTGTGTTTGCCCTCGCCAATCCAGACCCGGAGATCCAGCCGGAAGAGGCGAAGGCGGCTGGCGCCAAGGTGGTGGCGACGGGGCGGTCGGACTATCCGAATCAGGTCAACAACGTTCTCGGGTTTCCGGGCATATTCCGAGGCGCGCTGGACGTCCGGGCCCGGGACATCAACGAGGCGATGAAGATCGCGGCTGCGAACGCTATCGCAGAGTTGATCTCTGATGCTGAGCTGAGCGAGAACTACATCATTCCGAGGCCGTTCGACCCGAGAGTAGTGCCGAACGTCGCTGCTGGAGTCGCTAAGGCCGCAATTGATAGCGGCGTCGCGAGAGTCGTGAGGGATCCGGAAGAGATCCGGAGGAGAGCCAGGGAGGTCTCGTCACTAACCGATCGTTGACAGTGCATCGGCCGTCGGATAGAATATAGGCTAACACGAGCCGGGAGTGGTGAGTGTGATCGAGGAAACCGTGCAGGGCGAATACGTCGTCATTAAGGCTCTTGAGGATGGCGTCACGATCATCGGCCTGACAAGAGGGAAGGACACGCGGTTTCACCACAGCGAGAAGCTCGACAGCGGGGAAGTCATGATAGCTCAGTTTACTGAGCATACTTCCGCGATCAAGGTCAGGGGCAAGGCACAGATTCTGACCAAGGTCGGGACAGTTGTTTCGGGCGACACTCGGCGGTGCGCTGATGATACAGAGGGCTAGTGAGAGGTTCTGTGTCCGATTTCTTTGGGTTTGAGGGTTAGGAAGTTTTTCGCAGGTTAGAAGAGCTTTAGGTCAGAAGAGTCTGTAGAAGAGATTAGCACAGGTATGACGAGCATAGTCGAGCCGAGATGAGCTGAGGAGTAGACTCTGGGATCGCAATTCTTGCGCCGGGCTACTTTGCAGTCCGGCGCTTATTGTTTGTATGCGTCTGACTCCTTGCCATCCGAGGCGAAGTGAACGCCTTTTGGTTCACTTGGCCGCTCCGCTGCGCTCCGCTGGTGTTCATCAGTGAGATGCGCCAAGCTGGAGCCGACTCGGAGGTGCTGCAAGGAGTCTTTCTGTGTCAGAGCGGATGAGGAGGGTGAACGTGATGCGATTGGGATTGACTGTCACTGAGTTTGTTGACTTGACCAGGAACTACTCGATGGTCCCAGTTTGGGCGGAGGCAATAGCAGACCTTGAGACGCCGATGAGCGTGGCTTCCCGGATATACCCACGCGACTGCATGATCATTCTGGAGAGCGCTGAACGGGGACTCAGGGTCGGGCGGTATTCGTTCATCTGTTTCGATCCGATCCTAGTGTTCGAGTCCAGGGAGTGCAGCTACCTGCTGATCGAAGAGGAGAAAGCGAGATTCGGAACCTCACACGACCCGCTAGCCGTTCTTCAGGAGGCAATGACGCGATACTCATCTCCGAGCATCGAGGGGCTTCCGCCCCTGCTGGGCGGATGTGTGGGATATGTAGGGTACGACTATGTGAGGTCCCTCGTGAACTTGCCTTCGCTGTCGGGCCCTAGTGAGCTGCCCGATATCGCTATGGTCGTTCCCAGATGCGTCCTGGCGTTCGACCACCTGAAACATACGCTCGTAGCGGTTGTCAACTGCAGGGTGGGCACGCGGGAGCCGGAGGCCGTATATCAGGAGGCAGTATCCGAACTGCATGGATTGATGGCGCTCTGCACAGGGAGTGGGGACCAGGCGGCTGAGAGCTTCCGTAGCAGGTCGCGCGACAAATCGCCTGAACGTGCCAGCCGGACCGCTGACATCTACAAGAGCCTGAGCAGCTGGTGTCCTCGGGTTCTTGCACCCGGAACGCCGACTATCGACCGGAAGGCGTTCGAGGAATCAGTTCGCACAGCTAAGCGGCACATAGCCGATGGAGACGTGTCTCAAGTGGTGTTGTCAAGGAGGATCAGCGTTCCGGTCCGATCAAGCGCCCTCGACGTGTACAGAGCTTTGAGATCCGTGAATCCCTCGCCGTATATGTTCCTGCTCGACTTCGGCCGCGTGAAGATTGTCGGCGCGTCTCCTGAGATGATGGTGAGACTCCAGGGACGGGAAGCTGAGTTGAGGCCAATCGCAGGCACCCGCCGTCGCGGCTTGGCGCCGGCCGAAGATCGACGGCTGGAGCTGGAGCTTCTAAACGACGCCAAAGAGAGAGCCGAGCACACCATGCTGGTCGATCTGGGCATACGCGATCTGGAACAGGTGTGTACAGCCGGCACCGTTCGCGTCGAGGACTACATGCACATCGAGCGCTACTCCCACGTGATGCACATAGTGTCTTCGGTCAAGGGCGAGCTGTCAGACGAGTACAACCAGTATGACCTGTTCCGTGCGACCTTTCCTGCAGGTACGGTCACCGGAGCGCCCAGAACGAGGGCGATGGAAATCATCGAGGAGCAAGAACGCCAGCGCCGCGGAGTATATGCCGGCGCAGTCGGCTACTTCGGAGCTTCAGGCAACATGGACATGTGCATAGCGATAAGGACCCTCGTGATGACAGACGACGTCGCGCATGTGCAGGCGGGCGCAGGCATCGTCGCAGGCTCTGATCCAGCGTCGGAATATGACGAGGTGGTCAACAAGACCCGTGGGGTGATGAAGGCCCTGGAGCTGGCCGAATCGGGAGATCTGAGCGATGCATTACAGGCCGGCCGCTTGCAGTCAGAGGAGGTGGTGCTGTGATACAGGAAGCCATCGGCAGGCTGGTATCGAAGGCGGATCTCGACATCGAAGAGGCAGCGGGAGTGATGGACGAGATCATGACCGGGCAGGCGACTCATAGCCAGATCGGCGCGTATCTCGCGGCCATGAGCATGAAGGGCGAGACCGTCACAGAGATCGTCGGTTCGGCAAGGGCCATGCGGGAAAGGGCAGTGAGGATCCGCCCTGATGTCGATCGCCTGGTCGACACGTGCGGTACAGGTGGGGACGGGCACAACAGCTTCAACGTGTCCACCGCGGCAGCCTTCGTGGTCGCGGGCGCAGGATTGCCTGTAGCCAAGCACGGCAACCGTTCGGTCTCGAGCCGCTGCGGCAGCGCAGATGTGCTCGAAGCACTGGGCGTGAGTATAGAACTTAGCCCCGCTGAGACGCAGAAAGCGATTGAGCAGGTCGGCATCGGCTTTCTATTCGCCCCCATTTATCATCCGGCCATGAAACACGCGGCGATGCCCAGGAAGGAAATCGGGATACGAAGCATTTTCAATGTCTTGGGCCCGCTCGCGAATCCGGCAGGCGCGCGGTACCAGGTGATTGGCGTCTTTTGCCCCAGGATGGTCAGAAAGATGGCCGAAGCCCTAGCCATGCTGGGAGTAGACAGAGGCATGGTCGTGTCCGGAATGAGCGGACTCGACGAGATATCCAGCTTTGACAGGACCAGAATGTGCGTGATCGACAACGGAGCGATCGAGGAGTTCGAGTTCGATCCGAGGGAATACGGAACGGAACTCTCAGGGTGCATCGATGCGATCCGCGGGGGCGCCGCCTCGCAGAACGCTTCGATCATCATGGACATCCTCCGGGGAGCGCGCGGGCCGCGGCGAGACATAGTGGTTCTGAATGCCGCAGCCGCGATCTACGTCGGCAGCGGTGCACGCGATCTTAGGACTGCCATCGAGGCTGCAGAGGACAGCATCGATTCTGGCGCCGCATTGAACAAACTGAGAAGCCTCGTGGAGTTCAGCAAGAGCATTGTGTCTGCCTGATCGGCGCTGAGCGGAATTGGAGTGGTGCAATCGTGATCTTGGAGGCCATACTGGCCAGCAAGCGTGAAGAGATAAGGAGACTCTGCAAGCAGTATTCAGGAGAGAGCTTCGTCTTCCAGCCGGTGAGAGAGCGGAGCAGGTTTAGAGACGCTCTCGTCGCTGACAGAGGCATGGGCGTGGTCGCCGAGATAAAGCGCGCGTCGCCTTCCAAAGGAACCATTCGAGACGACCTGGATCCATCGGAATTGGCTGCATCCTACGTCAGGGGTACAGCGTCTGCAGTGTCGGTGCTGACCGATGGATCGTTTTTTGGAGGCAGCCGCGAGGATCTTGAAGAGGTCCGCAGCGCAGTGAGCGTTCCTGTGCTGCGAAAGGACTTCATAATAGACGAGCTGCAAGTGCTCGAGAGCAGACAGATGGGGGCGGACGCGATCCTGTTGATACTGTCAGCGATTCCGCAGGACAAGGCAGAGAAGCTGATGTACGTGGCCCATGCTCTTGATCTTGACTGCCTGGTGGAGGTTCACACTGCAGACGAGTTCCAGGCAGCACTCGACTTAGGAGCACGGGTCATCGGGATCAACAACAGAGATCTGAGGACTTTTAGGACTGATATATCAGTGACACTTGGCATTCTCGAGGAGGTCGCTGTCCCCGGCGATGTGATCATAGTCAGCGAGAGCGGGATCTCCTCCAAGCATGAGGTGGAGATGCTGGCAGCTGCAGGCGTAGATGCAGTGCTCGTGGGCGAAACACTGGTCAGAAGCAGGTGCCCTGAGTGGCTGATAGCAGAGATGCGTTCTGTGAGAGTGAGCAGGCCGAGAGGACACGTCGGGCTCGGAGTCCCGAGCCGGTCAGCGTCTTTGCAGGTGAAGCAGACAGCAGAGGGAGCGTAGCGGCAAGTTGAGAGAGATCGCGGTCAAGGTATGTGGGATAACGACAGTCGAGGATGCACTGGCATGCTGTGCAGCGGGTGCGACTGTGATCGGTCTGAACTTCGCCATGGGACCCAGGAAGATATCGATTGGTGACGGGGTGACCATTGCCAGGGCTGTGCCAGGGCTGGCCAAGATCGTAGGAGTCTTCGTCGATGCAGATCCGCAAGAGGTGCTGCGCGCGGCCGAACTCTGCAACCTCGACTATGTTCAACTGCACGGCAGCGAGGGACGGGAGTACATGGAACGGCTTGATGGCCTGCGAATAATAAAGGCCTGCAGGCCGGCGCCGTCCGCCAGATCGGGGTATCCTTGCAGGTCCATCAGGATGGAGCAAACGGGAGTGCTCCACAGGACGAAGCCTGATGAGTTTGACAGGCTTGTGGAGGATCTTCTGGACATCGCCTTGGTTCCCAACGTCGCATATCTCCTGATAGACGCATATGTGCCTGGAGTGTACGGGGGCACCGGTGTAGAGGCGGACTGGTCAGTCGCCGCCGCTGTGGGATCGGCCATGACCAGGTGTGGACTCAGAACGCCTGGCGAGTCTTTTACCGGCCTTGCCATCGCCGGAGGCCTCGGACCGGGCAATGTCGGGCATTGCGTAGAGGTAGTCCAGCCCGACATGGTGGACCTGAACTCGCTTGTGGAGGCAAGCCCGGGCAGGAAAAACCCGGGGCGAGTCGCCTCTGCTGTGGCAGAGGTGCTCAGAACTCAGGCAACTCTATATGAAAGGAATGGTGAATGTGAACTTCAGTACAACACCACTGGTGGCGACGAGCTTGGCCGCTGAAACGGGCTGTGTCGCAAAGACGAGCAGCGCTGCCAAGACTAGCGGCGTCACTGAGCCGGGCGGTGCGGTCACGGCGAGTGCCGTCGCTGGGCCGAGCTGTGCCGCCAAGGCGAACTGCACTGCCAAGCTGAGTTGTGTCGTCGAGCCCAGCCAGCTCGACACTGCTAGTACAGCGCACCGAAGGCGTCCGACTCCGACCGGTCACTTCGGAGCGTATGGCGGGATGTTCGTGCCTGAGACGGTCATTCCCGCCCTGTATGAGCTGGCGAGCGTGTTCGACGAGCTGCTCTCCGATCCCGAGTTCCACAGAGAGCTGAACTACTACCTGACCTCCTACAGCGGGCGTCCGACGCCGCTGTACTTCGCCGAGAGACTGACCAGAGAGTGCGGTGGCGCGAAGATCTATCTCAAGAGAGAGGATCTCAACCATACGGGTGCACACAAGATAAACAACGCGATCGGTCAGCTTCTGATTGCCAAGCGTCTGGGGAAAACGAGAGTGATAGCCGAGACAGGAGCAGGGCAGCACGGCGTCGCAACGGCTACGGCGGCCGCGCTGTTCGGCGTTGAGTGCTGCATATACATGGGCGAAGATGACATAAAGCGGCAGTCGCTCAATGTCTACCGAATGAAGCTCCTCGGCGCCGAGGTTCGCCGGGTCGGGTCGGGAACAAAGACACTGAAGGACGCGATGAACGAGGCGATCCGCGACTGGGTGACCAATGTGCGCGATACGCACTATGCAGTGGGTTCGGCGGCCGGGCCGCATCCCTATCCCACCATTGTCCGCGAGTTCCAGTCAGTGATCGGCAGAGAAGCCCGTGCTCAGATCCTGGAGCTCGAGTGTAGGCTGCCAGACGCGGTTGTCGCGTGCGTGGGCGGCGGGAGCAATGCGATAGGGATCTTCGATCCATTCGTAGACGATACGAATGTTGAACTGATCGGAGTGGAGGCAGGCGGCTTGGGCTTGGCCACAGGAAGCCACGCTGCATCCATCTCCAACAAGACCCGGGGAATACTGCATGGGTCGTTCCAGTACGTCATGTGTGACGATGACGGGCAGATCAAGAATACACATTCAGTTGCTGCAGGTCTGGACTACCCAGGAGTCGGGCCAGAGCATTGCCTGCTCCATGACACCGGCCGCGCCAAGTATGTGGTTGTGACCGACGTGGAAGCAGTGTCAGTCTTCCGCACGCTGAGCAGGTTGGAGGGAATCATACCTGCTCTTGAGAGCTCGCACGCGGTCTTCCACGCGATGGAGATGGCCAAGCGAATGGATTCGGATGCCATTGTGCTGGTGAACCTCAGCGGTCGGGGAGACAAAGACGTGCAGGACATCATAAGGGGTCAGGACCTGGGAAGAGAGGTGACCGTTTGATGGCAACCTGCGTTCGCATGCAGACCAAGGTGGAGGACGCCATTCGCAAGTGTCTAGCCAAGAACGAAAAGGCGTTGATCACATTTGTTACAGGCGGATTTCCGTCTGTCGGCTACACGGTCGCGGTTGTGGAAACCATGATCGAGGCCGGGGCAGACGTAGTTGAGATAGGCATCCCCTTCTCCGATCCCCTGGCGGATGGGCGGACCATCCAGAATGCCAATACTCTGGCGCTCATGGCCGGGACGAGGACCAGCGACATCTTCGACGCGGTCTCAAGGGTGCGAGCAGACGGATACTCGGCTCCTTTGGTGCTTCTCGCATACATCAACACGATCTACCGCTTTGGCATAAAGAGATTTCTGAACGAGTGTGCAAGGGCGAGAGTGGACGGGCTGATCATTCCCGATCTGCCGCCTGAGGAACGGCACCTCCTCAACGGTGAGGCCGGGTCCGGTGGACAGGCGGGCTGGCGTGATTCACTTGCGCTGATACCCATGGCTGCACCTACCACAAGCGACGACAGGATCGACGCGATACTCGAGGGTGGTGCCGGGTTCGTCTACTGCGTTTCGACCACCGGCGTAACCGGAGTTCGCAAAGGACTTCCCCTCGGTGTAGTGGAACTGGTTTCAAGGGTGCGAGCGCGGACTGATCTGCCTGTGGCGATCGGATTCGGGATCGGCGATGCGGCTTCGGCATCGGAAGCGGCGGCTGTCGCGGATGCAGTCATCGTTGGAAGCGGGATCGTCCAGACCATTCAGGACACATTGGAGCAGTCCGATGAAGCGGCTTCCCTGCTGGCCGTAGGCAGACTGGTCGCAGAGCTCAAGGCAGCGCTCCGGTCGTAAGCAAGCGCAATCAGACTCGGTACCGCAGATGTGGTATAATCGGATGGGTCAGTGCTTACACGTACTGACCCATCATACTGTTAGGGTGAGAACCGAGGGGGTTCGCCGGCTCGCGCTGCCTGCTTGGCTCCGGGAGGAAAAGCAATATACAGGTAGAATGTCACTAGTGTTAATGCCCCGGCTCTATACTGCGCATTAGCGCGGGCATACTAGGTCTGGGGAGAAGCAGACCGATTCTACTAAGTCTCAAGGTACCGTGCGGCAGAGCCTGGTACCCCCGCCTGGTTCGCGTGACCTTGAGGCTAAAATTCGACGGCTTGCAGCAGTGGCGAGAGGAGACCTGACATGACATGTGGACGGTAGTCCATATAGCTCTTGATATGCCCGGAGCCGAGCTGGCGAAATCCGTACTGGAGTCGGAGGGGATTCTGGTCCGGTTGAGACCCATGGGAGTGCCATATGCAGGGGATTCGGGCAGCGTGGAGGTTCTCGTTCCGGAATCCGAAGCAGAAGAAGCACAGCAAGTGTTGGCTGAGAAGATCGAATAGCGTATAGCGTACAGAGAAGGCTCTCCGGTTGCGCCGTTTGCAGATGCCTGCACTCGCTAGGAGGGTATTAGATGCTCAATAGCCTTTTTCGAGGTAGACATAAGTACGCCACCCTGAAGCCCCGGGATGCCGACGCACAGAGGGAGGTACCGGGAGGCCTCTGGACGAAGTGCGACGAGTGTGGACAGATCATCTACAACAAAGAGCTCAAGAAAAACCTGATGGTGTGTCCGCGGTGCGGATACTACTTCCGGGTTTCAGCGTGGGAGCGAATCTCACAACTGATTGATGAAGGCACGTTTCAGCAGCTCGAGGACAACGTGGTCTTCCAAAACCCGCTAGGCTTCCCTGGATACGAGGAGAGGATAGAAAGAGCCAGGCAAGACTCAGGAATTGAGTCCGCCGTCATCTCCGGGATGGGCCTCCTTGACTCACATCCTGTCGTTATTGTGTGCATGGACTTCGCGTTCATCGGAGCCACAATGGGATCGATGGAAGGCGAGAAGATCGCGCTCGCGGTCGAAGCTGCGCTCGAGTCCAGGCGGCCTCTGATAGTTGTAGCCACCTCGGGCGGCGCCAGGATGCACGAGGGAATCCTGGCCCTCATGCAGATGGCCAAGACGAGCGCGGCCCTCTCGAGATTCCATGACGAGGGGCTGCTCTACATCACAGTCCTCACCAGCCCTACATATGGCGGCGTCAGCGCCAGTTTCGGATGGCTGGGAGACATCATCATCGCAGAACCCAAAGCTGCCATAGGATTTGCGGGCAAGCGGACGATTGAACAGACGGGAGAGCGGCTGCCTGAGGGGTTCCAGACTGCAGAGTTCATGCTTCAGCATGGCCTGATCGACCTGATCGTGGAGCGCAAGGCGCTGCGGCAGACTCTCAGCGATCTCCTCGACCTGCACGGGGTCGAGCGAGTGAGCGCGAGTCACGAGGTTCACGCCGGTGCTGGTGCGGATGGCACGGGCACTGACGTTGCTGTTCTGGGAGGCTCCGCTGATGGCCAGTGACTTCACTCTCGAGTTCGAACGTCCATTGATTGAGCTGGAAAAGCGCATCTCCGAGCTGAGGAACTTCGTCGGCGAGAGCCAGTTCGATGTCTCTGCCGAAATCCAGGCGCTAGAGGCTAGAGCGGAGAGGCTTCGGCAGGAGATCTTCAAGAACCTGACTCCGTCCCAGAGGTATCAGCTGGCCAGGCACCCGGGGCGGCCCTTCGCCTTGGACTACATCTCTCGCGTATTCACCAGATTCATCGAGCTTCACGGCGACAGGGCGTTTCGCGACGATCCTTCCATCATCGGCGGGATCGCGGTTCTCGACGGCACCCCTGTGACTGTCATCGGAACTCAAAAGGGACGCGACACCAAGGAGAACATCAAACGCAACTTCGGCATGCCGTATCCGGAGGGATACAGGAAAGCGCTGAGGCTGATGAAACAGGCCGAGAAGTTCGGCAGGCCGATCGTCACGATCATCGACACACCCGCTGCTTATCCGGGCTCAGGCGCTGAGGAAAGAGGGCAGGCCGAGGCGATCGCGATGAACCTTCGAGAGATGTCGCGACTGCGGGTTCCGGTGATAGCGGCGGTCACCGGCGAGGGAGGCAGCGGGGGCGCTCTGGCCTTGGGACTCGGAAACAGAGTCCTCATGATGGAAAACGCCATATACTCAGTCTGTCCTCCACAGTCCTGTGCTGCCATCATATGGCGGGATGGAAGCAGATGGCAGGAGGCTGCCAACGCACTCAAACTCACTTCCGAGGACCTGCTTCAGCTGGGTGTAATCGACGAGGTGGTCCCCGAACCCGGCGGCGCAGCGCATAGAGACCGAGACGGCGCTGCAAACAGCCTGAGAGAGTGTCTCATTCGGGCTCTCTCAGAGCTGTCGAAGCTTTCGCCTGATGAGTTGGTAATGCAGAGATATGAGAAGTTCAGAAATATCGGGAGATTCCTCGCTGAGGTGGAAGGGCAGCAATCTCGAGCAGCGCAGAACCCTGCAGCAATGCAGGATTCTGCTGACGCGCAAGGCCATGTTGGGACGCAGGAGCCTGAGGAAATGCCGGACTCTGGGATCGAGGGCGTGTAGGGAAATCCAGGACTCAGGGAACGAACTCAGCTG
>JAAYAB010000192.1 GCA_012719595.1 Bacillota bacterium | reverse complement strand
TCTCTAGATCTGTTGTCATTGTTGGCTATTCCGCTTTCGTTGGCATTCAGCGAGGCTATTGGTAGAGAAGACGTGTTGCGCGACCCGATCATCATCGTTGAGGCGTTGCAGAGAACTGCGAAACGTATCGCCATATTTTGCCAGCAAGGACGCATTGCGGTGCCTCAATCTGATTCACCACTATACAGCTACCTCGAGAAGTCAGTGGTCGAAGTCAGGGCACCTACCAAGCACGGCGTGTTCCACCCGAAGGTCTGGCTGCTTCGGTTCACCTCCGACAACGAACCTCCGCTGTTCAGATTCGTCTGTCTATCCCGCAACCTAACCTCGGATCAGTCATGGGACACTGCGCTGACTCTAGAGGGGCATTTGGTCCAGTCAAGGAGGAGGGGCTTCTGGCGCAACAGGCCCTTGTCCGACTTCATTGCAGCCCTTCCGTCACTGGCCGTGAGCCAAGTGAACCCGGATGTCCAGGAGCTCACTTCTTCCCTTGCTGACGAGGTTCTGCGGGTCAGATTTGAGGTGCCCAAGGACTTCGATGGCGAAGACTGGAGCTTCATGCCCATGGGCCTCCGCAGGTACCGCCGAACGCCAACGTTCGAGGGCTGCTCTAGGTTGATGATCATGTCCCCATTTCTCTCCGGTGAGCCGGTAAGCGTGCTGGCTTTGACTGGTAAGGACAACGTCTTGATCTCGAGGAGCGAGAGTCTAGACGCTTTGCCGCCGGATCTCCTGGCCGATATCCAGAATCGGACCCGGATCTACATGTTTAGCGATGCTGCTGAACGCCCGGAGATGGAGGATGAGGAGCCGAGCTACGCCCCGAGCTGCGACGAGGACCTCTCCGGTTTGCATGCGAAGTTGTATGTGGCTGAGAGTGGGTGGAATGCGCGCCTTTTCACAGGATCGGCCAATGCCACGGACGCTGCCTTCAACCACAATGTAGAGTTCCTAGTGGAGCTGAGCGGCAGAAGAAGCCAAATCGGTATCGATAAGATCCTCGGAAGAGAGGGCGAGAAGGGTACCCTTCTAGACGTGCTGGTTCCCTACCATCCGAGTTCAATTGCGAAAGACGCCCAACAGGAGAGGCTGGAAAGCCTTCTAGAGCTTGGACGAGCTGCAGTTGCCGAAGCCGGTCTCATGTTGCGGGTCGTATCCGAATCAGGTGGGTTGTTCACCCTGCGCCTCGGTGCACAGTCACCGTTGATCTTGGAGTCGGAACTGGTGGAGGCGCAGTGTCACCCGATTACCATCAGCGTGAGCCAGTCCAAGAGCCTGACGCCGCTTGCGGATGGAGGCGAGGTCTGCTTTGAAGGTCTCCCTCTACGGTTGATCACAGGATTCTTGGCGGTTCGGCTTACTGCTGAGGTTCAATGGGTCAGGCGCGCATTGTCCTTTGTACTCAACGTGCCAGTAACGGGTATGCCGGAGGAGCGCGACCGCGAGATCCTGCGAGGAATCGTGGCTGACAGGAATCAGTTCCTGCGTTATCTGCGTTTTCTGTTGAGCGTCGATCCGCAGTCCTACATTTTGTCAAGCCTACGCACTAGAGCGGCCACGAGCATGGGAGGCGGGATAGAGCCCGCCCCATCGAAGATGCCCGACGCCCCACTGTTCGAAGACCTAGTCAAGACACTCAGCCGGAGCCCGGAGAAGCTGGTGCGCATCTCGAGGCTGATCGAGGAGTTGCGTCACACTGAGAAAGGTGTCAGCGTGCTTCCGGAAGGTTTCACGGAGCTGTGGTCGGTGATCCAGGTGGCCTGTACAAAGGAGGACGACCTGTGAACACAGCTGAGAGACCGGACGTAGAACAGATCCTCAGTAGACTCAAGGACTTCCAGAGGCGAACGGTAGACTATGTGGTTAGGCGGTTCTACCACGACACAGACAGGGTCAACCGCTTTCTGGTTGCGGACGAGGTCGGCCTTGGCAAGACTATGGTGGCACGCGGGGTCATCGCTCGGGCCATCGACGAGCTGTGGGACAAGGTAAGGCGGATCGACATAGTCTACATCTGCGCCAACGCCGAGATCGCCCATCAGAACCTGAATCGTCTCAATATCTACAGTGACAGGAAGATGGCGTTCTCAACACGCCTAACCCTCCTGCCTATGCAGATACGCGACCTTCGCGGCAACAAACTAAACTTCGTGTCATTCACGCCGGGAACCTCCTTTGACCTGCGCTCTCGTGAAGGCATGGCTGAAGAGCGAGCCTTGATCTACCATATGCTGCGAAGAGGATGGCAGTTTGGCGACTATGCCGGTCCGAAAAACCTGCTGCAGTGCTATGTCCAGCGCCGCGATGCCTGGAGGGAGCGTCTTGATAGGTTCCCGAGTGACAAGATCGACGAGGGGTTGCAGAACGCCTTTATGGAAAGGCTCGCAAGGAAGCCGGACATACGCAGTCGATTCGATGAACTGGCAGATAGATTTGGGTACTCTCGCAAGCATGTGCCCTACAGAGACCGTAGGGAGCAACTCGAGTTGGTTGGGGATCTTAGGAGAGTACTAGCCGAGGCCTGCGTTGATGAGCTGGAACCTGACCTCGTGATCATGGACGAGTTTCAACGCTTCAAAGATCTCTTGGATGGTGAAGATGAAGTCGCAGTCTTGGCTAAGACGCTCTTCAACTACCCCGACGCGAAGGTCCTTCTGCTCTCAGCGACGCCGTATAAGATGTACACCATCTATCACGAGACTGAGGACGGTGATCACTACCGGGATTTCTTGCGCACAGTCAGCTTCCTTCAGGACTCGCCCGAAGCTACACGCGCGTTTGAGGAGAAGCTGGCAAGATATCGTCGAGAGCTTCTGTCCTTTGAACCGGGGCGTACTGAGAGCTTGGATCAAGCTAAACACGACGTAGAACAGGCGCTGCGGCGAGTTATGTGCCGAACTGAGAGATTTGCGGCTACAGAAGACCGAGACGGAATGGTGTGCCATTCACTCAGTATGTGCATGCCGACCGCGCAAGAGCTTCGCGCCTATGCGGCTCTTGATGCAGTTGCTAGGGCGTTGGGTGTTATGGAACCGATGGAGTACTGGAAGTCCGCTCCCTATGTGCTGAGTATCATGGATAGACAGGGATACAAGCTTAAAGAGGAGTTCGTCAAGGCTCTCGCAGAGCTTGAGGCTGCCGTCGGTGGCGGTGTCTCAATCCCAAGAGAAAACAGCCGTGCGGGTTCTGAAGTGGGCGTAGGTGTTGATGCTCGACCAAGCTCGGAGGCCGAAGCGAGGGTTACCTCCGAGCTTGAGGCCGCTCTGGGCAAGTGTCGGAGTTACATGCTGTCTTGGGAGACAGTGAAGCACTTCGGCCGAATCGATCCCTGCAATGCAAGGCTACGTGCGCTCATG
>JAAYAB010000191.1 GCA_012719595.1 Bacillota bacterium | reverse complement strand
TTCTTTGAGGTCGAGACTGCGCTCTTGAGCACTGGGATGTTCTCGAACAACAAGGTCGTTCGCATACGCCGGGTGGACAAGATGCAGGTCGAGGATCAGAACCGGCTGGCGGAAGCGATCGCCGGGATATCGGATAACACAGTAGTGTTGCTCTCTGCGGCCAAGCTGGACGGCCGCGGAAAGCTGATGAGAACGCTAAGGTCGTGTGCGATCATCAAGGAGTTCAAGAACCTGTATCAACGAGATGCCGTGAGCTGGTGCCGCGATCGGGCGAGGCATTACCGGCTCAGGCTAGGTCCGCGTGAGGCAGACTTCCTCGTGCAGTTGACCGGGACCGATCAGTCGAGGATCGACAAGGAACTGGAGAAGATCTCGATATACCTCAACAGCCCGGATTCCATAGTCAGCATGGAGACCGTCGCCCGCGTCGCCGGGACGGGGGGCGAGGCTGTGACCTACGACCTTCTCGATGCCATAGGCGACAAAGATGCTGCAGGCGCCGTGCGGGTCTTGCGCCGGCTGCTTGAGGCGGGTGAACCCC
Source organism: Bacillota bacterium (assembly GCA_012719595.1). Classification (GTDB taxonomy): domain Bacteria; phylum Bacillota; class DTU014; order DTU014; family DTU014; genus JAAYAB01. The sequence continues at coordinate 13,259 of JAAYAB010000191.1, read as the reverse complement.
CCGTGAAGGTTCAGTTCATCGTCGCCAAGCATGTGCGGGACCTGCTTCAGGTCGCGTCGATGATTGAGAGCGGCATGAAGCGCGACGAGATCACCGCCGCCCTGGGCCTTCATCCGTACAGGGCGAGCAAGCTGATCGCCCATGCCTCGAACTTCGGCATAGGCGAACTCACTGCTTCGCTGGATATGCTTCTTGCATCGGACCTCAAAATGAAATCATCCGAGTCAACGCCCGGATGCTGGCTGGAGATGGCGATCTACAGCGTTTGCGGAGCGCACCGGTGAGCCGGGCGTTCGCAAACGCGTTGAGATCGTTGGGTGGTGATTCGAACTCATTGGGCTACAAGGTCAGTGTTAGTCCGTAACGTTCAGCGCCTTTGCCAGTCTGGACTTCTTTCTCGCAGCCGTGTTCTTGTGGATTACGCCCTTCTTGGCAGCCTTGTCTATCGCACTGACGGCCTTCTTGAACTGCTCCTGCGCCTGATCCATATCTCCGGATTCAGCAACAGACCTGAACCGCTTGATAGCAGTCTTCACGGAAGAACGGACCGCTGTATTGCGAGCAGTGTGCTTGGCGATGTACTTGACTCTCTTTTTCGCCGACTTGATGTTGGGCACTCGCTTCACCTCCTCGTCAGCCGGTTGAGCGAAGTGGAGACCTTTGAGGACCGATTCGCACTCAGCTGACGTGTATGCACTTAATGATGCCAAGCAGATTGGGGCATTCCTAACATTGAGCGGCCAGTCTAGCCGCACATCATCGTAATTCTACCACGTGCTCTCGGCAAACGCAACACCAAGAATAGCGCAGGCCATGGAGGACGCAGTTGAGATGATCTCGTGCACTCTTGGCAATGGGATGTGTCTCGCGATGGAGGACTTCGAATTGGCTCTACCTGCCATGGAGCTTCCATTCGGCCACCTGTCCCCGGTGTGCAAAGGCCGAGTGATTGCCTTCTCAGGTCCTAGGCTCAGCGACGGAGCACTGCTTTGCTGGTCTCTGGAACCGGAGACGATCGTAGTAGCGCTTGAGGGATCCAAGGCGATCGCTGTTCACGTGGGGCAACGAGATGTTCGTGTCAGCGCGGCCGCTGAGACGACGGCAGAACACCAGGAGGAGTGACGAATTGATAGATTGGAGATCATTTGAAGAGCTTCGCGTGAATTCAGGGATGCTTCATCGGAGATCTGAACTGGTGGAGCAGGCAAAAGGATTCGGGAGGGCGAGTGTCCGCACTGACCTTGCAGTCGAAGCTCGCGACCTGGCCCGGGAGCGCCTGGGCGCTGAACCTGACGGGATAGTAAGCGACGAGGAAAAGGGGGACTTCGCCAGGGCGATCACCGTGAGAGTGCTGACACCCGAAGCGGAACGGGTCACGGGCAAAAGGATGGGAACCTATGTGACCATTCATTGCCCAGACATCCGCGTCAGCCAGAAAGAAGCCAAGGAGGAGGTCGCCAAGTTTCTGTCCTCCAAGCTCAGTCAGATGATGGCGGAACTGGGGATAGGCCCGGAGGATGAGGTGCTGGTCGCGGGCCTTGGCAACTGGAACGCGACTCCCGACGCGATCGGCCCTACAGTCGTGGGCAAGCTCCTGGTAACCCGCCACCTTCACAGGGTGCTCCCGCCCGAAAAGCGCGGGGGTCTGAGATCCGTTTCGGCGATATCGCCTGGAGTGCTCGGACTGACGGGGATCGAGACTGCCGAGATAATCGCGTCTGTAGTCGAAAAGACCAGGCCGAGAGCAGCAATAGTGGTTGATGCGCTCGCCGCACGGAGCACGACTCGGATCGGGACGTCGGTTCAGATCGGCAACACTGGAATAAACCCCGGCTCAGGAGTTGGAAACCGGCGCTTCGGCATCACCGCCGACAGCCTCGGGATTCCAGTGATCGCGATCGGAGTGCCCACAGTGGTGGACGTGACAACGATAGTGATGGATGTGCTGGGAGCGATCAGCCGCGGCGAAGACCAGAACATAGCTGAGCTGCCGCCGGAAAGAATGAGAGACGCTGTCGTGAACATGATCGGCCCCGACATGTCCCAGATGGTCGTCACTCCGAAGGAAATCGACGTGATAGTCGAGATGATGTCGACTGTGGTGGCGGGAGGCATGAACACAGCCCTTCACGAGGCACTGACCGAGGATGAGATCTATGAATATCTGCACTGACGTGCCTGCATAGTTGTGCCGGAGGCCTCAGAATAACGGCCTGACCCGTCGAATATAGATGGTATGTACCAGTAGGTCGGAGGAGACTGCCATGGACGGGTCAGCCGAACTGGCAAGAGCTAAGCGTAGACATAGAGCTGATCGCAGGCATGGACGGACAGGGTCGGCGTTTGCCTCCGTGTCGGCCTTGGTGCTCTTGATCAGCCTGCTGTCGATTGCGGCATGCGTTTGGATGACTGGGACCGGGCTAATCGACGTGGAACCCTCAAAGTTGCCGCTCCTTCAGAAAGCGGTCTCGGAGGCTGGATCATTGGCGAATGCTGCACGATCGGTTCTCATTCGTGACGGCGATCTCAGCCTTCCCGGGTCGTACCTGGTTCAGTCTGTCCTGCCGTCGCAGGGTGCGGATCAGTCTGCTGCGGAGGCTTCGCCAGCGAACAAGTCCAGCGAGCCGTCGGTCGAGCTGCTGCCGCTGTTGGCTTCAGTGGGCGAGATTGTGACCAGCGGAGTCATATCGGATCCGCTCAAGACTGTCAGTTCGCAGGTACCATCATCATGGGGCAGACTGCTCCGAGAGCCGGGGACGATAGTCCGAACAGACGGTCTGACTGTTCTTTCTCTCGGCGATGTCCGACCCGTATCTGCCGGCTGGCTGGTCCGCACTGACTCCCGCCCGCCTGCAGGAGCCAAGGTCGACACTGTCGCAGCGCCGGAGGAGTCCCCGCCTGCGCGCACCTATGGGGCTCCTGTTGCAGAGGTGGCAACCGTCGCGCGTCCACAGGTCCTGGGAATGAAGACGCGGCAGGTTCGACAGGACCCCACGGTCGTAGGGGACACCTATGTCTATGGCTCAAATCCCGTTGTGGCGATCTACCATACTCATGCGTCTGAAGCCTACCAGGCCTCGCACGGCTCGGCCTATCTATGGGGAAGCGTCGAGGGAGTGGTGAGCGTCGGAGCGGCGCTCGCCGAGTCTCTCTGGTTCGATTACGGAATTTCAGTTGTGCACTCCAGAAGGTTCCACGATGTGGACGAGTTCAGCAAGGCATACAGCAAGTCAGCTCTAACCGTGCAGGGCCTTACCGCGCGCTATCCGCAGCTGAAGCTCGTGCTGGACGTTCATAGAGACGCGACCGGCAATGACTCCGGCGCGGTAGTAGCAGTAGGAGGAGCGCAGGCTGCCCGCGTCCTGGTCTTGGTTACCACCGACAGATACGGACTGCCTCATCCGAACTGGCGTCTGAATCTCACAGCCGCCCAGCAGCTGCAGGCAGTCCTTGAGTCTCTGTATCCTGGCTTGAGCCGCGGCGTCCGTCAGCACGACGAAGGCCGGTTCAACCAACACCTGCATCCCGGCTGTCTCTTGCTCGAAGTCGGCGACGTGAACAACTCGAGAGAAGAGGCGATCAACAGCGCGCTGTGCATCGCCCGCGCGATAGCCTCTGCCCTTTCGGGCGAAGTATAGGACAGAAGTGCAGAACCGTCCCGGAAAGCCTCCAGTTCGAACCAATGCCCCGCTGAGAGCATGCCTGGTATTGACCTTCCTGTTGCTCTTCTCTGCAACTATGCTCCTTATTCTGGTGCTTGATTCCTCAGTCCCGCACTCGCCGGAGTCTGACCCAGAGGCTGCGCAGAGGCGCTTTCCGTCCGTTTCCTATGAGCAGATTCTTGATCTGGCAAGCGCAGTGATCGACCGCGCCTGCGAGGTCGTTCGGGAGTTGAGGCAGCTGCTTCGTTGACTCAGTTGCTGCCCAGCCGTGGTGCAGCTCTTGTCCAGCTCTTGCCCGCCTTTAGTTCATTCCGATGCCAGTCAGATTGAGGCACTTGGCGACAACCGACGCGCAGTCGGCGGCGCGGTTGACGTCTGTTGAAGGGCCTGGTTGGCGATGGTATAATATCTTAGCGCCAGCAGCGTAGTTGGCCTGGCACGTGCGACATCGCAGTCGGCCCGCAAGACAGCGGTTTTGGAGGAGTAGGTTTGGAAGGATCGGCAATCAGGAACTTCTGCATCATAGCTCACATTGATCACGGCAAGTCTACACTGGCAGACCGAATACTCGAGCGCACCGGAGCTCTGAGCGAGCGCGAGATGACTGAGCAAGTGCTCGACCACATGGATCTGGAGCGCGAGCGCGGGATCACCATCAAGCTGAAGGCTGTCAGGCTTGAGTATAGGTCTTCGAGTGGATCGGAGTACGTGTTCAACCTGATAGACACACCGGGGCATGTCGACTTCACATATGAAGTCTCGAGAAGCTTGGCTGCTTGCGAAGGGGCGCTGCTGGTCGTAGATGCGACTCAGGGGATCGAGGCTCAGACCCTTGCCAACGCGTACATGGCCATCGAGCACGACCTGACCCTGATACCGGTCATTAACAAGATCGACCTGCCGAGCGCCGATCCTCAAAGGGTGAAGCAGGAGCTCGAGGACATCCTTGGTATCGATCCATCCGAAGCGCTTCTGATCAGCGCCAAGACAGGGGAGGGCGTTTCTGAGGTCCTTGAGGCGATCGCCGAACGGATTCCGTCTCCTTCGGGCGACTCGAGGCTGCCCACCAAGGCGCTGATTTTCGACTCGCACTTCGATGTGTACCGCGGGACGATCGCCTACATCAGAGTGGTCGATGGCGCCATCCGCAGGGGAATGAAGATACGCATGATGGCCTCAGGCCGCGAGTTCGAGGTCACCGAGGTCGGCGTGTTCAAACCATCGATGGAGACTGTCGACAGTCTGGTCGCAGGTGAGGTCGGGTTTGTCGCTGCCGGCATGAGGGACGTAAAAGACTGCCAGGTCGGCGACACGATAACAGACGCGCACGCGCCGGCCGAGAGTCCTCTCCCGGGATACCGAAAGGTCAAGCCTATGGTGTTCTGCGGGCTCTACCCGTCCGAAAACAGCGACTATGAGGCATTGCGTCAGGCCCTCGAAAAACTGCAACTCAACGACTCTGCACTGTGGTTCGTGCCCGAGACCTCTGCGGCGCTCGGGTTCGGGTTCAGATGCGGTTTTCTAGGCCTTCTCCACATGGAGGTTGTCCAGGAACGGCTGGAGCGCGAGTACGATCTCGACATCGTGACCACTGCTCCCAGCGTGCCATACCAGATAGAGAGGACAGACGGGCAGGTTGAGGAGGTCGACAACCCTGCGAAGTGGCCAAACCTGGCGCATGTGGCCTCCATCAAGGAGCCGTTCATGAGGGTGTCGGTGATCACACCCAAAGACTACGTCGGTTCAGTGATGGACGTGTTCACCGACAAGCGCGGGACCTACAAGGAAATGCAATATCTGAACCCTCAGCGCGTTCTGATCACGTACGTGGTCCCTCTGAGTGAGATCCTGCTCGATTTCTTTGACCTGATCAAGTCTCGAACCAGGGGTTACGCTTCTGTCGACTACGAGTTCGACTCGTACAAAGAGTCGGACCTTGTCAAGCTCGACGTCCTTCTGAACGAGCGCCCGGTCGATGCGCTGTCCTGCATCGTCCACAGGGACAAGGCTCAAGCCAGGGGGAGAGCGCTTGTCAACAAGCTCAGGAAGACCATCCCCAGGCAGCTGTTTGACGTGCCGGTTCAGGCGGCCATCGGCAGCAGAGTCATAGCGAGAGAGACCATCAAAGCCAAGCGCAAGGACGTCTTGGCCAAGTGCTACGGCGGAGACGTGACGCGCAAGCGCAAGCTGCTCGAGAAGCAAAAGGAAGGAAAGAAGCGCATGAAGCAGTTGGGGAGCATTGAGGTGCCCCAGGATGCGTTCATGGCGGTCCTCAGGGTGGACGACGAAGAGTGATAGGCGGACCCTTCTCGTGCGGCCTCTACATCCACATCCCTTTCTGCCTGAGAAAATGCTCCTATTGCGATTTCGTGTCCTATCCGGTAGCCCCGTTTGACACCGCGCGGTACTGCGCGGCTGTCGTGAAAGAGATCGAGATGGCCCTGGAGGGCGACGGCTGGCCGGAGGAGGTCGCCTCCTGCCTAGCGGGGGCCTCCGGGTCAGGGGCATTGACCCCACGCACTGCATACATCGGCGGAGGCACTCCCACTGTGCTGCCGATCAGCGAGCTCGAGGCAGTGGTGACCGCCGCGATCGACCTGTGCGGCCGCGGGGCGGCCGGGTCCGGAGGCATCTTCGAGTTCACAGTAGAGGCGAACCCGTGCACCTTGTCCTCCTACAAAGCCTGCAAGCTGCGCGATGCGGGCGTCAACCGGATAAGCCTGGGACTGCAATCCACGAGTGACCAGTATCTCACCATACTGGGGAGGGCGCACTCCTATTCTGAGTTTCTAGCGGCGTACAGATCGGCTGTCTCCGCCGGCTTTTCAAACATCTCTGTTGATCTGATATACGGACTGCCCGGCCAGACTCGTGAGGACTGGAGGCGTGACCTCCAGCGCACGGCCGACCTCGCTCCGCAACACATATCGTGCTACGCGTTGACTCTGGCCGACGGCACCGCACTCGCCAGGAGTGTCCATTCCGGGCAGCTTCCTCAGATCTCTGACGACTTGGCTGCCGATATGTATTTCGATGCCGCATCGATCCTGTCCGAAGCGGGCTACAGCCACTACGAGATCTCCAACTACGCCAAGCCTGGCATGGAGTGCAGGCACAACCAGAACTACTGGGAGAACGGCTACTACTTCGGCATAGGCGCCGCAGCGCACTCGCATCTCCCGGGAATGCGCTGCGAGAACGTGCCGGACGTCGCTCAGTATATAGAATGCGTGGAACAGGGGCGGCGCCCGCTCGCAAACGTCGAGTGGCTCACTCCGGAAAGAGAGGTCTCCGATGCCTTCATACTCGGTCTGCGCACGAGCAGGGGAGTCGACACATCAGCTCTCGCGAAGACGTACGGCGCCGGCCTCGTCGGCGAGTATGCCGAACGTCTGGAGAAGCTGAGAGAGACGGGCCTGGTCGAGTTCGACGGACAGCGTGTCAGACTGACTGAAGGGGGGATGATCCTATCGAACCGGGTGATGATGGAACTCCTCTAGAAGCCCGGTTTCATCAGATCCGAAGGTCTTGACAAGGTCAATCGCAGAGTGGTATTTTGAAGACGGCAGATTATCACTCGCGAGGCGAGAGTGCTAACAGAGGAGTAATGGGGTATGATGGATAAGCGCAAGCAAACCATACTTCTCGCCGTTACGACGGACTACATCGCGACTGCCGAACCCGTGGGATCTCGAAGCATCGTGAAGCACTACCAATTGGGAATAAGCCCTGCTACAGCGAGAAACGAGATGGCTGATCTCGAGGAGAGCGGCTATCTTACCCAACCGCATACATCTGCAGGGCGCATTCCGTCAGACAAGGGATACCGCTTTTACGTCGACGTCCTGATGGACACGTACGAACTGACCAAGCGAGAACGAGACACAATCATGCTTCACATAGAGCAGAAGCGCCGCGACGTGGAGAGCCTGATCACAGGCGTAGCACGCCTTGTGGCGGATCTCTGCGAGAATGCCGCTGTGGTGCTCGGACCGATCGTGCAGAGATCGAGATACAAGCACATCAGCTTCGTTCCGATGTCCGGCAACAGAGTAATGGTGATACTCGTGGCCACTCCAGGGATAGTGGAAAACCAGGTGGTGGACGTCGGGCACGATATCGACTCGGACGATCTGAACGTCGTTGCGAACTTCCTCAACGAAAAGCTCAACGGAATCTACCTGCACAGCATAAGCGACCAGCTGATCCGCAGCTTGGCGCAACAGATATCGAGATATGCGTCGCTCATGAGCGGCGCGGAGGAGTTCCTGAGAACGGTTCTTCAGGTCGGCGACGACGGCCGGGTATACCTCGAAGGCGCGAGCCACATGCTGATAAAACCCGAATTCAGAGATGTCTCCAGGGTGCGCAGTCTGTTTGAGTTCCTCGAGAGAAGGGACGTTGTCCGGTCGATGCTGAGGCGCATGGATCGCACCAATGCGGTCACGACGACGATCGGCAAGGAGAACGAAATCGAGGGCCTCAAGGAGTGCAGCGTCATTCAGGCGACCTACGGGTATGGCGGGGACGTTGCTGGGACAATAGCGGTCATAGGCCCTACCCGCATGAACTACTCCCGAGTACTGTCGATAATGAAGCAGATCTCGAGGAGTCTCAGCGACGCTCTGGAAGATCTTCAGTCAGGCTGATGCCGACAGGGGCTGCCCCAAACGGGGCATGAGAGGGACTCAGTCAAGCGCTCAATCAGCGATGAGTCAGCGATGTCACTCGGGGCTTGGCACGTATGCGCTAGCCCCGAAAGACTGTCTGGAGGGGTATGAATGCGTGAAGACGCAGAGCAACAAGACAAGATCGCCGAGGCCCCCGATGCCGGAATGCGCGACGACCGCGCAGCGGATCCCGGCGATGCCTCCGATGTAGAAGAGAAGGCTGCTGAGTTGGAATCCGGAAAACCTCCACCTGAGCCGACGGTCGAAGAACTCATGGGCAAGCTCAAGGAAGCGCAGGACGAAATCGAAAACTTGAACCGGAGATACCTTCGAGCGCTTGCTGACTACGACAATGCAAGGAAAAGGGCGCAGGCGGAGAGGGCCAGTCTCCGTTCTGCGGTGATATGCGATTTCGTCGCAAGTCTCTTGCCGGTGATCGACAACCTCGATAGAGCCATTGAAATGGGCGAGGGCGCGGACGCTCAGGCGATGGTCGACGGACTCAAGATGGTTCGCCAGCAGATTGCGGATGTGCTCAAGTCCGAAGGCATATGTTGCATCGAGGCTGTTGGAAATCAGTTCGACCCCAACAAGCACGACGCTGTGATGCAGGTGGAGCTCGACGGCTACGATGACAATGTCGTCGTCGAAGAATTGCAGCGCGGCTATGAGGCCGAAGGGCGAGTAATCCGACCTTCACTGGTGAAAGTGAACAGGGCGCGGGCGTGAAACATAAAGGAGGCGGCTAGCAATGGGACGCGTTGTTGGGATAGATCTTGGAACTACCAATTCGGTTGTGGCTGTGATGGAGGGCGGCGAAGCCGTCGTCATAGCCAATGCGGAAGGAAGCAGGACCACCCCTTCAGTGGTTGGGTTCTCTAAGACTGGCGAGCGTCTGGTCGGACAGGTGGCCAAGAGGCAGGCAGTCACAAACCCTGACCGGACGGTCACGTCGATCAAGCGGAAGATGGGAACCAACTACAAGGTGAAAATAGACGATAAGGATTACACACCTCAAGAGATCTCCGCGATGATACTGCAGAAGCTGAAGGCTGACGCGGAAGCCTACCTGGGAGAGAAAGTGACGAAAGCTGTGATCACCACTCCCGCGTACTTCTCCGACAGCCAGCGAACGGCCACGAAGGACGCAGGAACGATCGCAGGCCTCGAAGTGCTGAGGATCATCAACGAGCCGACGGCCGCCGCGCTCGCATACGGTCTAGACAAGGAGGAAGATCAGACGATCCTCGTCTTTGACCTGGGAGGCGGCACCTTCGACGTATCAATCCTGGAACTGGGCGACGGCGTGTTCGAAGTCAAGGCGACGAACGGCAACAACCATCTTGGCGGCGACGACTTCGACGAACGCCTCGTGAACTACATCGCTGACGAGTTCAAGAAGGAACACGGGATCGACCTGCGGATGGACAGAATGGCGCTCCAGCGCCTGAAGGAGGCTGCGGAGAAGGCCAAGATCGAGCTGTCCGGCCTTATGACCGCAAACATAAACCTGCCGTTCATCACTGCAGACCAGACCGGACCGAAGCACCTCGAGATGACTATCACCAGGGCCAAGTTCAACGAGCTGACCCGTGATCTCGTGGAGGCGACCATCGGGCCGATGAAGCAGGCTCTGGCGGACGCAGGAATGACGCCGAACGACATAGACAAGGTGATCCTCGTAGGCGGTTCCACCCGAATCCCTGCCGTCCAGGAGGCGGTCAAGAACCTTATCGGCAAAGAGCCTCACAAGGGCGTCAACCCGGACGAGTGCGTCGCGATAGGCGCTGCGATTCAGGCGGGAGTCCTCGCGGGCGAGGTCAAGGACGTCCTGCTGCTCGACGTGACTCCTCTCTCCCTGGGGATCGAGACGCTGGGCGGCGTGTTCACAAAGCTGATAGAGAGGAACACGACTATACCTACGAGCAAGAAGCAGATCTTCTCGACTGCGGCGGACGGCCAGACCGCAGTGGACATCCACGTGCTTCAGGGAGAGCGGCCGATGGCAAAGGACAATCTCACCCTGGGCCGGTTTCAGCTTCAGGGGATCCCGCCGGCTCCGAGAGGTGTCCCGCAGATCGAGGTCACTTTCGATATCGACGCGAACGGCATCGTAAACGTGTCTGCGAAGGACCTGGGCACAGGCAAGGAGCAGAAGATCACCATTACCTCTTCGAGCGGCCTGTCCGAGGATGACATCAAGCGCATGGTGAAAGAGGCGGAGTCCCACGCTGAAGAGGACCGGAAGCAGAAGGAACTTGCGGAAACAAGGAACCAGGCTGACGCTATCGCTTACCAGGCGGAGAAGACACTCAAGGATCTGGGCGACAAGATCCCGGCCGATAGGCGCGACGCTGTGAATGCCGCCATCGAACAGCTGAAGAAGGCAGCGGCCGGCGACAGCATTCAGGAGATTAAGGACAAGATAGACGCGCTCACGAAGCTGCTGTACGATCTGTCGACGCAGAACATCTACTCGCAGCAGCGGGAGGACGCTGCCGGCGGTGGACAGGGGAGCTCGGGCAGCGAAGGCGAGACTGTGGATGCGGAGTTTGAGGAAGTTGACGACAAAGATGGTAAGTAGGCTGTGGACTCCGAATCTGCAAGGCGGTGTGTGCTGTTGAGCAAGCGCGACTACTACGAGCTACTCGGAGTGGAGAAAAACGCGAGCACAGACGAGATAAAAAAAGCCTATCGAAAACTGGCGAGGAAGTACCATCCCGACGTCAACGGAGGAGATCCGGAAGCCGAGGCCAGGTTCAAAGAGATCAACGAGGCGTACGAGGTTCTGAGGGATCCGCAGCGCAGATCTCAGTACGATAGGTACGGGCATGCACAGCCTGGCGCAGGATTCGACGGCGCGGGCGGATTCGGCTTCGGCGGCTTCGAAGACATATTCGACATGTTCTTCGGCGGGGGCCCGCGGCGGCCATCCGGCGGCGGTCCGCGCAGAGGCGGCGACCTGAGGTTCGATATGACGATCACTCTGGAAGAAGCCGCCTCAGGCATCGAAGAAGAAGTGGAGATCCGGCGGCTGGACACCTGCTCGGCCTGTGATGGGTCTGGTGTCAGTCCGGGATCGAGCATCGTTACGTGCCCCCACTGCCACGGGGCCGGACAGGTAGGCACGACGCAGTCGACTCCGTTCGGGCGTTTCTCGACTTACCAGACATGCCCGAGGTGTCACGGGGAGGGCAGGATAATAGAGGACCCGTGCAAGGAGTGCGACGGGCAGGGAAGAGTTGAAGCCGCCCGCAAGATCAAGGTCAAGGTGCCTCCGGGTGTGGAGGACGGCACGAGGTTGAGGGTTGCCGGAGAGGGAGAGGCCGGTTACAGAGGCGGCTCTCCTGGCGACCTGTACATCTACGTGTTTGTCGACAAGCATGACATCTTCGAACGCAACGGGCACGACCTGCTGATCGAGGTTCCCATTCAGTTCTACCAGGCCGCACTGGGTGCGGAGATAGAGGTTCCCACTCTGGACGGAACGGCGAAGTTCACCGTTCCTGCCGGAACACAGACTGACAGCCTGTTCAGGCTGAAGGGCAGGGGCATGCCGTACCTGAGAGGACACGGCAGGGGCGATCTCCACGTCAGAGTGCGCGTCGAGGTGCCGACCAGCCTCACCAGCGAGGAAGCAGCGCTCTTGAGGCAGTTCGCCGCGCTCAGAGGCGATACTGTAGGAGAGGGCGTCAGGGACAAGGGCATTCTGGGAAAGGTCAAGGGGATGTTCGAGAAGCATGCATGAGGGCAGCCCGCCGGGATCGAATAAGTCCTTGCGCAGGTTCTTCGTCTCGCCGGAGGCCATATCCGGCGACGCCTTCACCGTCTCGGGCTCAGATGCCAAGCACATAGCCACTGTGCTCCGAATGAATGCAGGTGATCGTCTGCTCTTACTGACGGGCGACGGCCGCGAGTGCGTGGGCGTGATAGCGCAGGCTTCGCGGACGGAAGTCACTGGAACGATCATTTCTACAGCGCCTGCCGCAGCCGAACCGGCGGTCGAGATAGAGTTGATCCAGTGCCTGCCCAAAGGCGACAAGATGGACCTTGTCGTCCAGAAGTGCGTGGAAATCGGTGTCTCGAGGATCGTCCCTGCCATCAGCCAGCGGTCAGTCGCGAGACTGAGAGAGGATCAGGCGCAGAGAAAGACCGCCCGCTGGCGCAGAATCGCAGAGGAGGCCAGCAAGCAGTGCGGCCGGTCGGCCATTCCTGAGGTGGCAGACTTGACTACATTGGCCGAGGCAGTCTCCGGTGCGGCGGGCGGCGGGCTGAAGCTGATTCCTTTCGAGCTGGAGAGCGAGCGCTCGCTCAAGTCGGTGCTCAGGGAGACTGCGAGCAAGAAGGTCGTTCTCTGCATCGGGCCTGAGGGCGGGTTCGCGAAGGAGGAGGTCGACCTGGCTGTCTCTCGCGGCTTCATTCCGATCACGTTGGGCCGGCGTATCCTGAGGACCGAGACGGCGGGTTTGGTCGTTGCGGCTTGCATCCTGTACCATATGGATGAACTTGGATGATTGAGGCAATCATAGAGTCAATGGCGCGATCTGTCTGCATCATGAGGTGTATGCGGTGGCGGCTGACGCCCTGAAGGTAGCGTTCTACACGCTTGGATGCAAGGTGAATCAATACGATTCCTCTGCCGTGGCCGCGCTCTTCAGGGAGCGCGGCTACGTTGTCGTACCGTTCAGCGAGAAAGCTGATGTGTATGTGGTCAACACGTGCACAGTCACAGCTGCGGGTGACAAGAAGTCCAGGCAGGCGCTCAGGCGGGCGAGGCGCCAGGACGGGTCGGCAATCGTGGTTGCGATGGGCTGTTACTCGCAGACGGACTCGGCGGAAGTAGAGAGGGAGACAGGAGCGGACCTGGTCTTCGGCACGGGCGACCACAGCGAGATAGTCGACACTGTCGAGCGTCTTCTGAGCGAAC
>JAAYAB010000190.1 GCA_012719595.1 Bacillota bacterium | reverse complement strand
TGGCGATTCTCGAGCCGGTGGTGCTCGCCGGATCTGTGGTGAGCCGGGCTTCCCTTCACAATGAGGACATCATCAGGCAGAAGGACATCCGCATAGGCGATACGGTCATTGTGCAAAAAGCAGGAGACGTGATACCTGAGGTAGTCGGACCGGTGGTAGAAGAACGCAATGGGTCAGAGCACGAGTTTGTCATGCCGAGTCAGTGCCCGGAGTGCAAGCAGCCGGTCTTTCGGCCCGAAGGAGAGGTTGCGGTCCGCTGCCAGAATGCAGAGTGCCCAGCGCAGATAAGAGAGCGGCTCATTCACTTTGCGTCGAGAGACGCTATGGATATAGAAGGGTTGGGTCCGGCGGTTGCCGCGCAGCTCATAGAGAGCGGTCTGGTGATCTCTCCTCCGGACCTGTACGAGCTGACGCCCGAGCGCGTAGCCGGGCTGGACAGAATGGGAATGAAGTCTGCGCAGAACCTTGTCAGTGCAATTGAGGCAAGCAAGTCGGTTCCGTTCTACAGAGTGGTCTACGCCCTGGGAATCAGACACGTCGGCGTCAGGGTGGCGGAGACTCTCACCGACCGTTTCCCGAGTCTCGAAGCCCTGATGAATGCGACCAAGGACGAGCTTGCGAGCATCGACGAGATAGGCCCTGTGATCGCCGACAGCGTCTGGTCGTACTTCGGCGTCCGGGCAAATCGTGAGATGGCTCTGAGACTCCAGGAACTTGGAGTCACGATGGCTGCGGAGGCGGCCGTGCCTGCGGCCGAGAAGGAAGGCGTTACGAACAAGACCTTCGTGTTCACCGGCACCCTGCAGGCGATGACCAGAGACGATGCCTCCGCGCTGGTGAAGAGCTTCGGAGGCAAGGTGTCGTCTACAGTCAGTTCGAAGACTGACTATGTGGTGGTCGGGAGCGAACCCGGCTCCAAATACGACAAGGCGGTCAAGCTGGGCGTGACCGTGCTCAGCGAGCAGGAGTTTATGGCCTTGATTGGCAAGTGACGCGTATCAGCTGTCACTAGGAGGTGGCCTGAAGAATGGAACTCACACCGGATGATGTCAAGCGTGTGGCCGAATTGGCTCGGATTGAACTCACAGAGGACGAGACCAGGGCGTTCGTGAAGGACTTGAACGATATCTTGAGGTACGTGAACAGACTGCAGCAGGTCGACACCGAGGGAGTGGAACCGGCCTATCACGTAGTTCCCCTCGAGAACGTGATGAGGGTGGACTGCGTGACACCTTCTCTCCCGGTCGATGAGGCACTGGACGGCACCACAGGCAGATCCGGCGACTACTTCAAGGTGCCCAGGATACTGGACGTCGACTAGTGGATTGCCGCGTCGCATGCATGGAGGGATTGCTTTGGATGTCATTGACAGGCCTTTGTATGAATTAGCTCGGCTTCTCGAGTCCGGTGAGGTCAGTGCCGAGGAACTGGCTGTGGAGTTCCTGAGCAGAATCGACAAGGTGGACGGGATAGTAGGAGCCTTCGTCACTGTGGACCGGGAGGGTACGCTGTCGGGCGCCCGCATGGCCGACAAAGCCAGAAGAGCGGGTGAGGCTCCTTCGCACCTGGCTGGAATCCCGATCGCAGTGAAGGACAACATGTGCACCCGCGGCATTGAGACGACATGCTCGTCAAAGATGCTCCGCGGCTTCGTCCCGCCTTACGACGCACATGTCGTGGAGAGGGTGAAGGCCGCCGGGATGCTCGTCATAGGCAAGACAAATCTCGACGAGTTTGCCATGGGATCGAGCACCGAGAACTCCGCACTGCGCGTCACGAGAAATCCGTGGAACTTGCAGCGGGTTCCGGGAGGATCGAGCGGCGGTTCGGCGGCCGCAGTCGCAGCTTCGGAGGCTCCGGCTGCGCTCGGATCAGACACCGGAGGATCGGTGCGAGTGCCCGCTTCGTATTGCGGCATAGTCGGAATGAAGCCGACCTACGGTCTGGTGTCGCGGTACGGAGTGGTGGCCTACGCCTCATCTCTCGACCAGGTAGGCCCCTTGGCTGCGAACGTACGGGACTGCGCGATCATGCTTCGGGTGATCGCCGGACACGACCCCAGAGACTCCATGTCGATTGACGCGGAGATACCGGACTATGAGGCTCAGCTAGGACGTGACATCGCCGGCAAGGTGATAGGCCTGCCGAAGGAGTACTTCGCAGAGGGCATCGAGCCGGGCGTCCGCGATGCGGTGCTCGAAGCCGCCAAGCAGCTGTCGAAGCTGGGCGTCGAAGTGGAGGAAGTGTCGCTTCCGACCGTAGAATACGCGTTGGCCGCGTACTACATAATCGCGTCCTCTGAGGCCAGCTCGAATCTGGCCAGGTTCGACGGCGTAAGGTATGGACACAGGGCGGAGGGCGCGGTCGACTCGGTCTCCATGTTCATGAAGACTCGGGCGGAGGGCTTCGGCCCTGAGGTCAAGCGTAGGATCATGATGGGAACGTATTCGTTGAGCGCCGGCTACTACGATGCGTACTACAAGAAAGCCTCGCAGGTGCGCTCCACACTGAAGAGCGACTTCGACCGCGTGTTTGAGCGATGCGACGCCCTCCTGACGCCCACGGCTCCGACCACTGCTTTTCCGATCGGCGAACGGATAGACGATCCGATGTCGATGTACATGTCCGATGTGTGCACAGTGACGGCCAATCTCGCGGGGATCCCCGGCATATCGCTTCCGTGCGGATGGCAGGATGGGCTGCCGATCGGCATGCAGCTGCTCGGGAAGCGCTTCAGCGAGGCAACGTTGCTCCAACTTGCCTATGCCTACGAACAGGCGGCAGGATACCCGTCCAGGAAGGCGCCTGTCACGAAAGATCGGGGGTGCTGCTCTTGCCACTGACAGACTACGAGATCGTCATTGGACTCGAGGTGCACGCGGAGCTGAAGACCGAGTCGAAGGCCTTCTGCGGTTGCAGCACCAAGTTCGGAGGACGGCCCAACAGCCATGTGTGCCCTGTATGCCTGGGTCTTCCGGGTGTCCTTCCGGTCCTCAACCGAAAGGCTCTGGAATACGCCATCCTCGCGGGACTTGCCCTGAACTGCCGGATTGCCGAGCGCAGCAGGTTCGACAGGAAGCAGTATTTCTACCCCGACCTGCCGAAGGCATACCAAATATCCCAGCTTGATTTCCCAATCTGCAGCAATGGGTCCATTGACATCCCCGCAGACGAGGAACTGGGCGGCGGCACCCGCCGCGTGGGGATCACGCGCGTGCACCTCGAGGAGGAAGCCGGCAAGCTGGTTCACTCGGGCTCCGGGATACTGGACTCGGAGTATTCGCTCGCGGACTACAACAGAGGCGGAATACCGCTCATTGAGATCGTCAGCGAACCGGATATCAGATCGCCGCTCGAGGCAAGGCGCTACCTGGAGCAGCTGAAGCTGCTGCTCCAGTATACGGGAGTGTCTGACTGCAAGATGGAGGAGGGGTCGCTGAGGTGCGACGCGAACATATCCCTCCGCCGGAAGGGCGAGTCGAAGCTCGGAGTCAGATGCGAGATCAAGAACATGAACTCGTTCAAGGCGGTGGAGGCCGCATTGCAGCAGGAGGCTGAACGTCAGGCCGAGTTGCTGGACTCGGGCGAACCCGTTATCTCGCAGACGAGAGCGTGGGATGAGGCGACCGGCACGACAGTCTTTATGCGCACGAAAGAGACGTCCAGCGACTACAGGTACTTCCCGGACCCAGATCTCGCACCGATTGTCGTGACCGCGGACATGGTCGAAGAAATCCGCCGACGCCTTCCTGAGATGCCTGACGAGAAACGGCGGAGATATGTGAACGAGTTCCAGATTCCGGAATACGACGCCTCGCTCATATGCGGCTCGAAACCCCTTGCCGATTACTTCGATTCTGTCGTGGCGGTCTACGAAGGGTCTCCCAAGACAGTCGCCAACTGGGTTATGGGGGAGCTACTCAGGCTGGTCAACCAGGAGAAGATTGAGGTCGAGTCAGTACGGATCACTCCTCGTCAGTTTGCGGCGCTCCTTCGCCTCGTCGACGAGGGAGTCATAAGCGGATCTATCGCAAAGACCGTGTTTGAGGAGATGTTTGCCACTGGCGAGGATCCTGACAAGATCGTAGCTCGCAAAGGGCTGAAGCAGATCTCCGATGCAGGCGAACTCGCGTCGATCATCGACCGGGTACTGGCCGCCAACTCGCAGGCCGTCGAGAGCATCAAGTCAGGGAACCAGAAGGCTGTCGGGTTCCTTGTGGGTCAGGTCATGAAGGAGACCCACGGTAAGGCCAACCCGCAGATCGTGAACAAACTGCTGAAAGAGAGACTAGGGCTGTAGATCGCAGGCAGACCGCTGCAGAACAAGAGGCCTGGCGAGTGGCACTCGCCAGGCCTCTTCATACAGCCTCGCCCTATTCGGGATTCCCCTTGGATCAGTTCCTAGACCAAGGGTCTGCGAACATAGTGGGTGTGGAGGAGTTCATGCGACATCTCTCCGAGAGGCTCCTTGAGGAAGTCCTCGTAGAGCTTCTTGATCGCAGGGTTGTCGTGCGACTTCCTGAGCGGCAGCTCCTTGTCGGCCTGGTAGATCGACTCGACTCGTTTTCTCCTGGTCTCGAGCGTAGTCGGGATCGGCTGGCCGCCTCCACCTATGCATCCGCCTGGGCAGCACATGACCTCGATGAAGTGGTATCCGGAATCGCCCTTCTTGACTCGTTCCATGAGCGCCCGGGCGTTCGAGAGACCGTGAGCGACTGCAACCTTCACTTTGGTTCCGTCCAGGTCCACCTCGGCTTCCTTGATCCCCTCGAGGCCTCTCACCGGGTGGAAATCGAGCGACGGAAGCTCCTTGCCCGTCACTACTTCGTAGACAGTCCTGAGAGCCGCCTCCATGACGCCTCCAGTGGCGCCGAAGATGACTCCTGCGCCGGTCGAGATGCCGAACGGATCGTCGTACTCGGAGTCCGGGAGGGACGGGAAGTCCAGTCCCATCTCTCTGATCATGCGGCCAAGTTCCCTCGTGGTGAGCACCACGTCGACGTCCTGGTACTCGCTGGCTCGCATCTCTTCTCTTGTGCACTCGAACTTCTTCGCGGTGCAAGGCATGATCGAGACGCTGAAAATGTCCTTCGGATCAATGCCTGTTTTCTTTGCGTAGTAAGTCTTGGCAAGGGCGCCGAACATCTGCTGCGGCGACTTGCACGTGGACAGATGGTCGAGCAGCTCAGGGAAGTTGTGCTCTATGAACTTGATCCACCCTGGGCTGCACGAAGTCACCATCGGCAGAGTTCCACCCGTCTTGAGACGATGCAGCAGCTCATGTCCTTCCTCAATGATCGTGAGGTCCGCGGTGAAGTCGGTGTCGAAGACCTTGTCGAAGCCCATCCGCCTCAGTGCTGACACCAGCTTGCCAGTGGTGATGCTCCCTGTAGGCATTCCCAGCTCCTCGCCCAGGGAGACTCTCACTGCAGGGGCCGTCTGCACGATTACGTGCTTCGTCGGATCGGCAAGCGCTTCCCACACCTTATCGGTGTCGTCCTTCTCGTAGATCGCTCCCACCGGGCAAGCCAGTATGCACTGCCCGCAGTTGACGCACGCTACCTCAGCAAGGTCTCGGCCGAGCGGGGGAGCTATCTCAGTGTGGACTCCGCGGCCTGTCGGGAACAGGACCCCAGCGGTCTGCACCTCCTGGCACACGGCCACACACCTGCGGCACAGTATGCACTTCTCCGGATCGCGGACGATCGACGGCGAGCTCGTGTCCTTGGGCTGAGGGACTCTGACTACCTCGAACCGGTTCTCGCGAATACCGAGCGATTCGGCCAGCTTCTGAAGCTCGCACTTCTGGTTGCGAGAGCAAGTCGGGCAGTTGTGGTCGCCCCTTGCCAGCATCAGTTCTACAGCCATCCGCCGCGCCTCACGGACCAGCGGCGAGTTCGTCTTTACAACCATCCCGTCGCGGACAGGATAGGTGCATGCAGCCTGGAGCAGGAACGACCCCTCAATCTCGACGACGCAGACCCTGCAAATTCCCTGTGGCGGGAGGTCAGGGTGGTAGCAGAGGGTGGGAATGGTGATGCCAACCCTCTTAGCGGCCTCGAGTATCGTCGTTCCCTCTTCGACTGTGACCTTCTGCCCGTCTATCGTAACGGTCGCCAGCGCGACTTCCGGCTCGGGTTTCAGCTGCACTGCGCTCATATCACTCACGCTCCTTTTGGAGTCGCCTGGTCGCTTACACGGATCAGGTACTCATCCTTGAAGTATTTCAGTGTGGTCAGGATGGGCTTGGGAGCCGCTTGACCGAGTCCACACAGGCAAGTTCTCTCCATTATCCTTGACAGTCTCTCGAGCAGCTTGAGATCTTCTGTGTTCGCCTGGCCTTCGGCAATCTTGTCGACGAGCCTAGCCAGCCTGGCGGTCCCTTCGCGGCACAGAGTGCACTTGCCGCAGGACTCGTGCTCGAAGAACTTCATGCAGCTCCTCACTACATCTAGGACCGAACGGGAGTCGTCGACGATCAGGAGGGCGCCAGAGCCAAGCGAGCCGTCGACCTCGCGCAGGCTCTCGAGGTCAAGGCGTACGTCGAGAAGCGATGCAGGCAGACACCCACCCGCCGAACCACCGACCTGCGCCATCAGGAACTCCTTGCCGTTGGGGATTCCGCCGCCAAGCTCGAACACCAGTGTTCTGAGAGTGGTTCCCATCGGGACCTCAAAGGCCCCTTTGTTCACGACGTCGCCGGACAGCGTGAAGACCTTGGTCCCCGTGCACTTCGGTGTGCCGATCGCCCTGAACCACTCAGCGCCGTTCTCGATGATCGGCGCGATATTCGCGAGAGTCTCGACGTTGTTTATGACCGTGGGCTTTCCCCATAGCCCCTCGTCAGTGGGGTAGGGAGGCTTAACTCGCGACTCGCCGCGCTTGCCCTCTATGGACTCCATCAGGGCTGTCTCTTCCCCGCAGACGTAAGCGCCGGCCCCGGATCTGACCTCGATATCGAACTCGAAATCCGACCCTGCGATGCGCTTGCCGAGGAATCCGGCGGCCCTGGCCTGCTCTATGGCCTTCTTCACCATCTCGATAGGCTTGACGTACTCGCCTCTGATGTAAAAGAAGCCCTTGGATGCGCCAATAGCGCGGGCGGCTATCGCCATTCCTTCTATGACGCTATGGGGGTCGCCTTCCAGAATCAGCCGGTCCTTGTACGTGCCGGGCTCGCCCTCATCTGCGTTGCATATGATGTACTTCGGCGAGCCTTGAGCCTTGGCAGCAAACTCCCACTTGAGTCCGGTGGGGAACCCGGCGCCACCTCTGCCTCTCAAGCCGGAGTCTTTGACTGTCTTGATGATCTCTGCCGGTTGCATTTGGGTCACTGCGCGCTTGAGTGCGCTGTAACCGCCAGCCTTCACATAATCGTCTATGCTGTTGGGATCTATCTTGCCGTAATTGCGAAGGACGATCCTCTTTTCGATCTGTGCAGAACTCGTCATGACACCGACGCCTCCTTTACCTCTGCATAGCTGCGGAGGATCATCCGAACTTTCTCTTTAGTCAGATTTCCGTACACCTTGTCATTGATCATCATCGCAGGAGCGTCCGAGCATACGCCGAGACAGCTAGTGGTCTCCAGCGTAAACAGGCCGTCCGAAGTGGTCTCGCCGACGCCGATCTGAAGCTCATCCTCAATCGACTGGAGGATGGTGTCCGAGCCCATCACGTGACACGGACCGCTTACGCAGACCCGGATGATGTTCTTCCCCTTCGGCTTCGTGCTCAGCAGCGAGTAGAAGGTGGCGACGCCGTAGGCTTCGCTCGTGCGTATACCCAGCTTCTTTGAAACCGCTATGAGCACGTCGTCCGACAAGTAACCGAAGATGCGCTGAACCTCGTGTAGAATCTCGAGAAGCGCTCCAGGCTGGTCTTTGTGTTTCCCGACCACCTCATCGAGCTGTCGGTCGACCTCTGCAGACAGCGCCGGGGCTTCCTTACAGCAACCCATCGATGCAAGCACCTCCAAACAACCAGAGCGGTTGTGTGATGGCGACACTGGCTCCGCTCGAACCAGGCGCTCAGTTGTCCCAGTTGTGAGGATCCTGCCAGAGGCATGAATCTCCCCAGACATTATACTGCACTGTCCGGTCAATGTCCAACCTATGCACTGCGCAATTGAGAATACTATGGTATATACTAGGATAGCTGCGGACCAGCAGGCGGCAGCCCAGTCCCTTGAACGGCCTTATCGTTTGAAGGGAAACCGCGACCGCTGGAGAACCTAGCTGATGAGACCTGCCCGCTTCGATCACACTGACGTGGAAGGACAGGGGAGGGTCTTCGTTGGTTGTAGGCACTGCAGTGGTCTCTCTATACGTTCAGGATGCACAGTCGCTCAAGGACAAGCGGAGAGTGATCAAGAGCCTTATCGATCGCGTTCGGCATCGGTTCAACGCTTCAGTGGCAGAGGTGGACGACCAAGACCTCTGGCAGAGCGCGAGACTGGCGATCGCAGTCGTCGGGTCCGATTCGAGCATCGTGGCGCGGCAGTTGCAGAGCATCACAGCGTTTATCGAAGAACAGGGACCTGCTCTCGTTACCGGCATAGATACAGAGTTGAGGTGATTGTCATGACCGTAATAGCGATCAGGTCCTCCGCGAAGTGCCAGCTGATCAGCATCACCGGTCACATTCAGCAGCTCGTGGAGGAGTCGGGGATCGACAACGGTGTGTGCGTCGTATTTGTGCCTCACACGACAGCCGGCGTGATGATCAACGAAAACGCAGACGCCGATGTCCGTCACGATATCCTAGCGCACCTCGACCGCCTTGTTCCGGCTGTGTCGGATTACCGGCACGCTGAAGGCAACAGCGCTGCACACATCAAAGCTTCGCTGATCGGATCGTCAGTGACTGTGATCGTGGAGGACGGCGAGCTGGTGCTAGGGAGATGGCAGGACATATTCTTCGCGGAGTTCGACGGCCCCAGACAGCGATCTGTGTATGCCAAGGTGATCGGATCTCAGAAGTAAGTGCACTACAGGGAGGAAGAACAATGACAGGTATCCTAGACATGCCAGTCGTGCCGCCGTGCAACAGGCTGCAGGGCGACCCGCCGAAGGTCGGGATCAGACCGGTCATCGACGGGCGAAGAAGGGGAGTGCGAGAGTCACTCGAGGACCAGACAATGGGAATGGCTAAGGCTGCTGCAAAACTGATATCGGAGAACCTTCGCCATCCCAACGGCCTGCCCGTGGAATGTGTGATAGCAGACACCTGCATCGGAGGAGCTGCTGAGGCCGCAGCTTGTGCGGAGAAGTTCCGCCGCGAAAATGTGGGCGTCTCGTTGACGGTCACTCCGTGCTGGTGCTACGGTGCAGAGACCATGGACATGGACCCGCTCACTCCGAAGGCAGTCTGGGGCTTCAACGGAACTGAGCGCCCGGGCGCAGTTTACCTGGCTGCGGTTCTGGCAGCTCACAGCCAGAAGGGACTGCCCGCATTCGGCATCTACGGCAGAGACGTCCAGGACGCCACTGACAGAGAGATTCCTGAGGATGTCAGGGAAAAGATCCTGAGGTTTGTCCGCGCCGGACTCGCAGTCGCATGGGCGAGAGGCAAGTCGTACCTGGCGATAGGCGGCGTCTCGATGGGCATAGCAGGCTCGATCGTAGACCCTCACTTCCTTGAGTCATACCTGGGCCTGCGGTATGAAATGGTCGACACGTCGGAGTTCATCCGCCGGATGGATGAGGGAATCTACGACCAGAAAGAGTACGAGCGCGCTCTGACGTGGGTCAAGGCCAACTGTGTCGAGGGCGAGGATCGAAATCCGCCTGAGCTCCGGCCCTCTCGGGAGAAGAAGGACCGCGATTGGGAATTTGTCACGAAGATGGTCATGATCGCACGCGACCTGATGGTCGGGAATCCGCGCCTGGCTGAGCTTGGATTCGGCGAAGAGGCGCTGGGTCACAACGCCATTGCAGCCGGATTCCAGGGCCAGCGGCAGTGGACTGACCACTTCCCCAACGGTGACTTCCTCGAAACCATGCTCAATTCGTCATTCGACTGGAACGGAATCCGCGAGCCATTCGTAGTCGCGACTGAGAACGACTATCTGAACGGTATCGCGATGCTGTTCGGACACCTCCTGACTGGGACTGCGCAGATCTTCTCCGATGTCAGGACATATTGGAGCCCCTCGGCCGTCAGCCGAGTGACGGGACACAAGCTCACAGGCATCGCGGAGAACGGGATCATACACTTGATCAACTCGGGTTCCACCGCACTCGACGGGACAGGACAGCAGTCGATCGACGGCAAGCCGGCGATGAAGCAGTACTGGGAGATCACGCCCGAGGAGGTCCAGAGGTGCCTCAAGGCGACGACCTTCAGGGCTGCGAACGTGGGGTACTTCCGCGGCGGAGGCTTCTCGACGGAGTTCACGACGCGGGGCGGCATGCCTGTGACGATGTCACGGGTCAACCTGGTCAAGGGCCTCGGCCCGGTTCTGCAGATCGCTGAAGGATACACCGTCGACCTGCCGGACCAGGTCAGCCGGATTCTGATCGACAGAACAGACCCGACCTGGCCGACGACATGGTTCGTACCTGTCTTGACAGGCGAAGGACCGTTCCGGGACGTCTACTCGGTCATGAGCAACTGGGGTGCGAACCACGGAGCTGTGTGCTACGGTCACGTGGGGGCAGACCTGATAACTCTTGCATCGATGCTGCGAATCCCCGTGTGCATGCACAACGTGCCCGAGGAGCGCGTGTTCAGGCCCAGCGCCTGGAGCAGATTCGGAGCCATGGATCCTCAGGGAGCCGACTACAGGGCCTGTGCCTGCTTCGGACCGCTGTACGGGAGGTACTAGACCGCTTTGTCCTCCATTCGCACTGCGAGGTCAAGATTGCCCGGAGAGTTCGTAGCAGAACTCTACCGGGCGTTTCCTGTTCATGTGGCGGAGCGCATCCTCATGGGCATGACGAAAAGGCGGCCTGTGACCCTGAGGGTGAACACCATCAAGGCATCCCCGCGCGAGATAATGGAAGAGCTCAGGAGTGAGGGGATCAAGTACCGAAGGGTGCAGTGGTACCCGGATGCGTTCGTGATCACGAACAGGAGGGAACGAGACCTCGAACAGCTACGGAGCTATCAAGAGGGGAGAGTGTACCTTCAGAGCCTCTCGAGCATGGTTCCGCCGCTCGTCTTGGCTCCACAGGCGGGTGAATCAGTCCTTGACATCGCAGCGGCTCCTGGGAGCAAAGCGACGCAGATGGCTGCTCTGATGGAGAACCGCGGCAGGATCGTGGCAGTCGACGTTGACAGACTCCGGGCGCAGCGGCTGGCCTTCAACGTCGAGCGGCAGGGCGCAAGCATAGTGGAGGTCGTAGCAGGCGACGGCGTGGCAGTGGCTGCCTCGAGTCCCGAGGCCTTTGATCGAGTGCTGGTGGACGCGCCATGCAGCGGCGAAGGCCTGTTCCTGGTCGACGATCCTGCCACGTACCGCCCGTGGAGTCAGAAGCTGCGCAGCCGCAGCACAGCGAGTCAGCGGAGGCTGCTCGACGCAGGCGTGAAGGCGCTCAAGCCCGGCGGGTTTCTGGTGTACTCTACATGCACCCTGAATCCGGAAGAAAACGAGCTGGCAGTGGATCATCTGCTGAAGCGTCACGGAGGCCTGCTCGAGGCCGTTCCGATTGAGCTCGATATGCCCGAATGGAGTCCGGCCCTCGAGCAAGTCGAGGGCCGGATACTCGGTCCAAGTGTAAAGCACGCGCGGCGCATTCTGCCGTCAGAGATCATGGAGGGCTTCTTCGTCGCCCTCCTGAAGAGAACCGGTTGATCGCAGACCAGCCTGTCATGCCTGGCTGTCAGTGAGCCTGACTGACCTTGCCGCCAGCCAGCCTGTCATGCCTGGCTGTCAGTCGGACGGCCGTGCGTGGCTGTCTGTGATCTGACCTCACCTGGCGCCGCCGCCGGTTCCACCGCCGCCTCCTCCGCCACCGGCGCTGAACCCGCCGCCTCTGCCTGAGCCTGATGACGAAGCCGACCTTGCGATCGCCTGTGCCTGTGCGACCGATTGGTTCATGGCCGTTGTCAGTGAGTCAAGCCTGCTGAACGCGGATCTCGTAGAGTCGATGGACGACATGTAGAGCCAGGTTCGCCCGAACCGAGAAGGATCATCTCGCAGTTCGGGGAACACGATTGGGAGCTGGCGGATGACTTCCTTGGCAACTCCGAGACTGATCGCATAGACGAGATAGTGTTCCCACACAATCAGACTCGGAATGGTGGCCCGGTCCATAGACGAGAAGTCGGTCAAGAACTTGCGAAAAGCCTGCCACTTGCGAAGTTCAGTCGAACCGGAGTGAGACCTGCGCTGCATTGTGAGCGACCCAACCATCAGGATTCCGCTGGAGATGAACCCGGAAAAGCCCGCCACGACTGCGTTGTACTTCGAAGACAGCACGAACAGTAGTACACCCAGGCCCACGAAGGCCAACCCCAACAGCGCGCCGATGACCTTTCCGCGGACGACCTCAGTGTCGAAGAAACCGAACTTCTCTGCGTAGGCAGAGACGCCCGCCTTCCATTCGTTGAACTCCCGGAGAAAGGCCTGAGGCCTCCTCTTCGCGTACGCGGTGATCTCGTCGAACGTGACAGCCTGGCCGGATCCTATGCCGAACAGGAAGTCGATCAGTTCTCTTTCGTACTGGAGCAGCTCGCCCGCGTCGCTTGTGAGCTTCTCCGTCTTCTCGATCGTGTAATCCAAATCGACAGCGGTGCCGAGGAGTCCGAAGGCCCGCTTCTTCTCGGTCTTTTTCTCTACGATCTTGAGATACCCGCGGCGGGCAAGGTTCATTATCTCCGCGGTGAGGTCTTCTGACGCAGGAGATCCAAACCGCCACAGCACGCCGAGCACAGCCGGAGTGTATTCTCCCGGGAGCTCTCTGTAGTAGTCGCCTTCGAACTCAGGAGGATACTCCCTGTCGTACTTGATCCGGATCGCTATTAGGACACCCAGAGCGGCGACCAATATCGCCAGCGCGATGCGGACGTCGTTGTGAACCAGCCATTGCCGCCACCGGGGCTGCCTGGACAAATCCAGCTCTCTCTCGATCGCCTCGATATCCACGTACTCGCCGCGGGCGAGCTGCTGCCGCACGCGGTCGCGTATTGCGTTTGCCTGGTCCGCCCACTTGGTCTCCTCTTCCACGATGCCCGGCAGCGCGTTCTTGTTCACCTTGCGCGCAGCGGCCGGAACAGCCGATGTGGGGAACGCGGCCCTGCACTCAACGAAGGTCTTGGGGGGCAGAGACTCAACTGTGACGAGCATTGAGGGCGTGTCGGTCCTGGTGACCTCGCCCTGCAGAGGTCCATGCGCCCACACCCGCAGCTCTTCTTGACTGACTTCCGACGGGAAGAAGACCTCTACTCTCACGCGGTCTGTCCGAACGTCCCATCCATCGCCGATGAACTTCCAATATAGCTCGGCAGTGTCGTTGTAGACGGTTATCGCGTTCCTGAGCTTGTAATCAAAGGTGAACGTTCGCTCTTCGTTGCTGGCGCTGTAGTAGACATAGATGGTGGCTTTGTTGCCGCTTTGTTCGACCTTGAATGTCCCTCTTGTTCCTGAGCTGCTCTGCGTCAGCCTTCTCCCGGATTCATAGACGCTGACATCTGCGATTCCGTCCGAACCGGACAGAGAGACCTCATACCACAGCTCGCTGAACGATCCGACGAAGCGGGCAGTTCTGTCCTCTACGATGTGAATGTCCCCGTTGCTCAGAACCGTAGCCTTTATGTCCACAGACGTGAAGTGGTAGCTCTTGGCGCCTGCCACGGGCGCGAAGAGCGCGGCGGCCAATGCGAGAACAAGCACAAGTGCGAAAGCCTGGCCGATTCTAGCTCTTCTCGTCACTTCTTTTTCTCCTCTCCGAAGTTGACCCTGACGCTCTCGCGCTCGGCAACGTCCGCCTCGAAGAATTTCCTGGCAGTGAACCCGAACAGAGAGGCTACTATGTTGCTCGGGAACACCTGTGTCGTTTCGTTGTACCTCATGACGGTGTCGTTGTAGAACTGACGGGAGAAGGCGATCTTGCTCTCAGTATTGGAGAGTTCCTCCTGCAGGGCTTTGAAGTTCTCGTTGGCTTTGAGTTCCGGGTAATTCTCGGCGACTGCGAACACGGTTCGCAGAGCCTGAGACAGCTGGTTCTCCGCTGTTGACCGCGATTCCACTCCGGCGGCGTTGATCGCGTTCGCCCTGGCTTCAGTTACTCGCTCAAACAGCTCTTTCTCATGCTTGGCGTACCCCTTGACCGTCTCCACCACGTTCGGGATCAGGTCATAGCGCCTTTTGAGTTGGACGTCGATCTGCGACCAGGCGTTGTCGACGCGCATGCGGAGTTGAACCAGTCTGTTGTAGACGGAGATCAACATCACCACGATGACTCCCAGTACGGCTATCAATACTATGCTCCAAATACCCAAGGTGAATCGCCTCCCTCAATTGTATGAGGTATAGTTCTACATGGCATCCTGCCACATCCTGCAACCGCAAGAGGACTGCCTCAATTAGGTGTCGAAATCACAAGTCTGGAGGTGAGCGCATGTCAGCTCTGTACGACCTATTGACTCGGCAGGTTCAGAGTCTCTTGATCGGCAACCACAGGTGGGTGACGGATCTGGCGAACGTAGCCGCATGTCTCTATCACGGTCTGCCCAGCTTGAACTGGATCGGGTTCTATCTGCTAAGCGGCGATGAACTCTGGCTGGGTCCGTTCCAGGGCAAGCCGGCCTGCACGGTGATTCCGGTGGGAAAGGGAGTCTGTGGGACGGCTGTGCAGAAGCGCGAGGCCATCTGTGTTCTCGACGTCCACGACTTCCCCGGACATATAGCCTGCGACCCCGCGTCGCGGTCGGAACTAGTCGTGCCGTTGCTGAAAGGCGGCGAAGTGCTCGGCGTGATCGATGCAGACAGTCCGCTGGTCGGACGCTTCGGTCCGGAGGACGTGGAAGGCATGCGCAGAATAGCAGATATCCTGGTTCAGAGAGTCGCGTGGGAATAGGAACGGGAGAGACGCTTGTGGAGAGAGATATAGTCAATTCCATCATGAACCGCGAGTACAGCGCGGTTGTTCGCAACGCCCGCGTGCTAAATGTCTTCACTGGCGAGGTCATCTTCGCGGACATCGGGATAGCCGGGCAGAAGATAGGTGAGGTCACCGAGGACCGGGGATCGCTGAAGGCCCCCGTCGAGATCGACGCGGACGGCCAGTTCGCCATTCCAGGTCTGATTGACTCCCACGTCCACATAGAGAGTTCCATGGTCACGCCGCGGTGGTTCGGAGATGCCGTTGTGCCCAAGGGCACGACAACCGTCGTAGCGGATCCGCACGAGATCGCGAACGTCCTTGGGGTCGATGGAGTGCGGTTCATGCACGCTGATAGCGACGGCGGGCCGCTGCAGGTGTTCCTTCAGGCGCCTTCGTGCGTGCCCTCCGTTCCTGCGCTTGAGACAGCCGGCGCAGCGATCGGCCCGGACGAGGTGTCGGCCATACTCGCACTGGAGCGGTCGCTCGGCCTCGCAGAGGTCATGGATTTCCCTGCGGTGATAAACGGCGACCCGAGGATGAGAGCCATACTGAGGGCGGCCTCGGCGGCAAGCGATGTGATCTCGGGCCACGCGCCGGGCCTGCGCGGCCGCGATCTGTCGGCGTACATCGCCGGAGGTCCGCAGTCCGATCACGAGAACCTCTCGGAGGAGGAAATCCTTGAGAAGCTCAGAGGCGGGATGTGGGTGGAGGTGCGGCTGAGCTCGCACTCTGAGAGCGTCTCAATGGTCGCACGGGTGCTCAGCCGCCTTCCGAGCGTTCCGCCGAACGTAGTGCTGTGCACGGACGACACGCTGCCGACCGATCTGGTCAGGCGCGGTCACATGAACCATGTCGTGGCGGGATGCGTGTCTCAGGGCATCCGTCCGGAGACCGCGATACGTATGGCTACGCTCAACGCTGCACTGCGGTTCGGTTTGCGAGACCGCGGTGCCATTTCGCCCGGAAAGCGGGCCGACATCTGCCTTGTCCCCGCGCTCGAGACCTGTGAGCCTACAGTGGTGCTTGTAGCAGGGCAGGAGGCTGCCAGAAACGGGAGCGTGCTCATTGCGGGAGGCGAGTCGCAGGACGTAGATGCCGTTCGCGGCACAGTCAGGTTGCCCGATGGGCTGAGCCCGGAGTCTCTTGTAGTGCGTGTGGACGAATCCGCCACCCGCGTCTTGGTCAATGCGGTGCATGTCGGCGACGTCCCGCTGCTCACCGAGAAGAGGACCGTGGAGGTCGAGGCACGGAGCGGCCGCGTCGTTGTCTCGCCTGAGAAGGACATCGCGGCCGTAGCGGTGATCGAGCGCCACGGCAGGGATGGGAGCATCGGCAGAGGGTTCGTATCCGGCCTGCATCTGAAGTACGGTGCAGTGGCTACGACGGTGGCGCACGACTCGCACAACTTGGTGGTTGTCGGATATGATGCGTCAGACATGCTGATGGCTGCGAGAGAGGTCGAGCGGCTCGGAGGCGGAGTCGTATTCGTCCGATCAGGCAGTGTCCTTGCTCGCCTGGAGTTGTCCGTGGCCGGCTTGATGTCAGCCAGACCGGTTCCGGAGGTCGC
>JAAYAB010000023.1 GCA_012719595.1 Bacillota bacterium | reverse complement strand
TTGCGGAGACGAATATCATGGAGTCTCCAAGGTTCATGTAGCCGCTCGTTGCAGGTATGCTTATGCGAATTGCCATCGTGCCGAGAGTCACGAGGGCAATCGAGATTGCCAATGACGCAGTAGTCCTGGCCTTACTTGCCATCTTGAGTTCCTCCAATGAAGAAAACCCCGGAGCTTGTGTCTCCGGGGTTTGATGTAGCTGCCTTGCGATCGAGGTTTCCCTCGCCGACCAGACTGCTCAACCTTCTCCCATCCAGACTGTACTGACGGCTCCGGATTCTCACCGGATCAACTGCTGGGGCTGATGGGCTCGTTCTCTCTGAGGAGACATCACCACCGGTTGGGAATCGGGCATGTGGCCCTCACCCAACCCCGAAGGCTCGACCTTGTATTGCTTTTTCTGCTGCAATGATACCACTCATCGCGGGCGCTCACAAGAGGTATATACCTGGGTCAGTCTATCGCAGGCGACTGCCCGCGTGCACATATCCCTCCCGAAGTACATATGTGTTCTCGACGTACAGACTGCCCCTGGATGGTCTCACCAGCCTAGTTTAGCTGGTGCAATCTCAATCCAAGAACCACCAGGGGTGATTCTCTCGGTCACCGCTAACGCCCTTGTACGTACATTGCTGATGCGATTGTACATCCATTGTACATCCATTGTACGTACTGTGGCGTTAGGCCCGTACGTACAAAAGCGTTCTAGGGGTCCGAGACTTTCACCCCTGGTGCCGATCTCCATAGCATTTTTCCTGCTACACAAGGCGTGACAGCGGTCACTCCCAGAACTCGCGTCAAGCCTACATATATGATTCCGAGGGGGATATGTGGACGGGCCCCTATAATCTCCCAGCCGTCCTATGCTTCGGGGCTGCGCAAACGGTCAGCATGCAGTTGGATAGACTGGCGGGTCTTGTCCACCAATCGAGCAATGCTGGGATAGGCGATCTGTGTCCCCTTGACCACGATTGGCCTGCCGAGCTGGACCATTCCGAGACCTCTGGACAGGAATCCACCGATCCGCATCAGCCAGTTGACCCGCTTGCTCACGTCTACGAACATGAACTCGGCTTGGCACTTCCCTATGAACCGGCAAGCACTGAGCACCGCATTGATGGCCAGATCTGCGTTTCTACGCCTGCCGAGAATATAC
Source organism: Bacillota bacterium (assembly GCA_012719595.1). Lineage (GTDB taxonomy): Bacteria > Bacillota > DTU014 > DTU014 > DTU014 > JAAYAB01. Next base: position 27,799 of record JAAYAB010000023.1, on the reverse strand, counting down.
ACTTCGTGGCCGGCTGAGTCTCTCCCCACATGCATGACAGTTCCTTTGCAGTGACCAGGGACCTGGTCAAAGTACGGAACCCGATTCAGCAACTCGTCGGCGCTGACAGATGTGGCCCCGTTCTTGCCGACTATACCTAGGTGAATCGCTGCAGCCAGCGCAGTCGAATGAGTGCCGCCGAAGTCGTGGTACACTATGATCATCTAAGCCTGATTCTCCTCAGTTTACGGGTTGTGCCAGGTCGTCATCGCCTGTGACTCTGCGACGGACTCGCGGCCAGCGATACACGCTCGTCCTCCGGTAGACTAGCGCCTGGCAATGGACACGCGTCAAGTGTAGTAATAGTGTTGGGCTCGCGTTGAAGGATCATGCGGTGTGAATGAGGTTGGCGTTGCGGACGTGGGGCCGACGCGGCAGGCGCCGGGCGCCGAGCCGACTAGGCTAGTTGCTCTTCTCGGCTACCACGACTGTGAACATACGGGTCGCGCAGTCGGCGGAATCGGCAGGGCATGGAGCCAGATCCGGGTGGATCGCTACCCTGCGTAAGCCGGCTCTGCGGAGCATCTTCGTGATGTCACTCACGTCATAGCTGACACACGTCTCGGTGTATTCGACAATCTCAGAGGAACCCTGCGGTATGATGAAGTAACGCGTTACCTCAACCCGTTCGCCGGGGTAGTAAAGGCGCTCCTTGAGTGCAATATACGGTCCATCGCTCCACAGATCTCCCCGATCCGAGCACCACCATCCCTGAATGCCGGAAACGGTTGATTCGCCACAATAAAAGAGTGACCGGTCGCACAGCTCGAGGATAAGGCGTCCTCCCGGTCGCAGAGATTTGGAGATCTTCCTGAGGACGAGCTGTGCGTCGACAGGAGAGAATGTGTTGAACACTCCGTAGATCAGCATTGCGCCAGCGATGTTTCCAGGGTAGTCTGCCGAACGCACGTCGCCCAGGACAAACTCGCAGTTGGGTATGCACATCGCCCTGGCGTATTCGATAGCTGCAGGCGATATGTCGATCCCTATGACCGAGTAGCCGGACGCGCTGAGATGCTTGGCGTAAAGGCCGGGCCCGCACGCCAGATCGAGCACCGTGTCCCCAGGAGACAACCTCAGCTGCTGAACAATGAACGGGATCTGTCTGGCGATTGTCGATTCTGATCTCGTGCCGCTGTCGTGATCCTGGTCGAGTTGTTCTCTGAGCGCTCTCCTTGAGAAGTCCGGCTGATGCCAGGGCAGGTTGTCCGTCTCGATGAACGGTCTAGGCATCCTGTTTCTCAGTGTAACCGGCGCAATATCCATGGGCGCGTTCTCCCGAATCGTCTGGCCCGCATCGCAGAGATTGACCCGGACCGCAGAGAGTGAGCACTGGAGAGACGTCCACCGGGCTGGGTCTCTGCAATGCCTGCGATGTTGCCTGCAATAAACGTTGATAGCAAAAGTTGGGCCAAGAGAGGTCCTGCAGCACAACCGCGGACGCCGCTCAAGCGATGTGTTTCCTGTGTTTTGTTGAAGGGATTCGCCTGTCATGGTTGAACTAATCCTGTTGGGTCCTTTGCCTCGCTGCAGGACTCTGTCTTTGTTAGGTTACCAAGCCCCGCGACAGTCTGGACCGCCGGTCGGGCTGCGCTGGTCTTGGCGCGCAGCTCAAGGAGGAGATCGGTTTGAAGATTCTTGTTCTGAACAGTGGCAGCTCATCATTGAAGTACAAGCTGTTTGATATGACGGATCGCTCCGAGAAGGCATCGGGGCTTGTCGAACGCATCGGGATGAGCGGCGTCAACGGAAGGCTTGTACACAAGGTTCCCGGGCAGGACCCTTATTACGTGGAACAGCCTATGCCCGATCACAAAGCTGCCCTTAGGCTCGTCCTGGACAGTCTCATGGATGGCGACAGAGGGGTGCTCAGCTCTCTCGATGAGATAGCGGCGGTCGGCCACCGCATCCTACACGGGAAAGACGCCTTCAAGCAGTCTTCCATTATCGATAACGAGGCCCTCGAAAAGCTGAAGTCTTTCATGGAGTTCGGCCCGCTGCACATGCCGGCCAACATCATGGGAATCGAATCATGCATGCAGCTGATGGAGGGTATCCCACAGGTGGGCGTGTTCGACACGGCCTTCCACCAGACAATGCCCAAGAAGGCGTTTCTTTACGCCATTCCATATGAGCTCTACGAGGAGCACGGGATCAGAAGATACGGCTTCCATGGCACTTCTCATAGGTACGTCTCAATGCGAGCTGCGGAAATGCTCGGCAAGCCTTTGGCCGATCTCAAGATGATAACTATGCATCTGGGCAACGGCAGCAGCGCCGCTGCGATCAAGGGAGGAAAGGTAGTAGACACCTCGATGGGCTTCACGCCGCTCGAGGGCTTTGTCATGGGCACTCGCTGCGGGGACATAGATCCTGCGGTCGTGCCGTGTCTCCAGCAGAAGCTGGGGCTGACGAGTCAGGAGATCGACACCTTTATGAACCGGAAGTGCGGTCTCTTGGGCATCTCCGGAGTCAGCAGCGACATGAGAGATATTCAGAGGGCCATTGAGGAAGGCAACCAGAGAGCCAAGGACGCCTACGACGTGTTCATCTACAGGCTGATTAAGTACGTGGGCGCCTACTTCGCCGCGATGGGCGGACTCGATGTGCTAGTGTTCACTGCAGGGATCGGCGAAAACGACCACCTGGTCCGGCAGCACGTGTGCGAAGGGCTCGAGGCTTTAGGCGTCAAGATCGACATCGTGAAAAACGCGGGGTTGAGAGCAAAGGAAGCAGTCCTCAGCACACCTGAATCGAAGGTTCAGATCCTGCTAGTTCCGACGAACGAAGAGCTCATGATAGCAACTGACGCTTACGAGCTTGTGAAGGACATCTCGTAGACTCTGCAATCCGTGGAGGGTTGCCTGGCGGGTGAAATTGAGCGCCGTCAGCTGACGAAGTCCGCTGACGGCGCTAGCGCGTTTTTGCACAGTGGGGACGCTGCGGAGCTATGGCGACGCTGTAGCGCCACGCTCCAGCGCTATGCTGCAGCGCTATCCTGTAGGGCTATGCCGATGCTGTTACGTGCGACACTTGGTAGCCGGCGTCCTTGAGCCCGGATATGATTCCGGTGGCGTCGTCCGTGGCCACCTTTATCACCAGCGTTGCTGCTTCCGCATCGGGTCTCGTGAATGTCGCGAGACTGATGATGTTGACGCCGTTCTTCCTTATGAGATCGGTGATCTCAGCGATGACACCCAGGCGGTCGGGAATGTCGAGGGTGATCCGGGTGCCGGCTCTGCGGAAGCCGAAGAGCTTTATGAGGGCCTCGAAGACGTTTGACTCCGTGACAATGCCGACCAGCTTGTCACCATCCATCACTGGGACTCCACCGATGTCGTTGTCCCGCATGGTCAGAATCGCTGATTCGGCGGTATCGTCAGGAGAAACCGTCACAACCTTCTTGGTCATGGCATCTGCAACCTTGACCTTTGAGAGCAGGTAGTTGATCTCGTAGACACTGAGCGTAGTCGCAGGCGACGGAGAAACCTTCATCAGGTCCGCCTCTGTCACGATGCCGACGAGCTTGTTATTTGACACTACAGGCAGGCGTCCGAATCCGCGGGTTTGCATCAGCTTGAGAGCATCCTGGACAGGGGTCTCCGGAGAGACGACTACCGGATCTGGAGTCATGAAATCTCTCACAAACATACTCGCGTCGTCCCACGTATAGGGCGACTTTCACCTTCCTTTGCCCGCTTTTCCGAGATTGCCTATCATTGAAGGAAATGAGCAACAGGTTGTCTACAGTTGTACCCGAAAAGCCGACATACACTTAATTCTACCGCCAGGCGCTCTGTTCCTTCATATGGGATTTGACGCAGGCGAATGGCACGCCCGCTAATGACCGGCAAACGTGCCGTCGCAGATAGACCCAGGTTTTGAGTAATATACATTTCCTTGACGCCAGTTAGCCCTTGTTATAGAATACAAACAAGAATCGAGTAAGGAGGAGGTTTCTGGATGAAGCGAGGTTATCTTGTTGTTGCTCTCACGTTTGTCGTACTCACTGCCCTCACAGTCTCGGCTGTGGCCGCAGACACGATCAAGATCGGGGTTGCTGCCCCATTGACCGGCCCTCTAGCTCCGTATGGCGAAGGTGTTCGGGACGGTGCGATCCTCGCGGTCGAGCAGGCCAACGCTAAGGGCGGTGTCCTCGGCAAGCAGATCGAGCTGGTGATTCTGGACGACCAGGCGGATGCGACCCAGGCGGCAAACGTAGTCACCAGGCTGATCCAAAGGGAGAAGGTAGTAGGCGTCATTGGTCCCGTGATCAGCGCGACCGCCAGCGTGGGTGGTCCGATCTGCCAGAGATTCGGCATTCCTATGATCACTCCAACGGCTACTGCAGTGTCAATCACTCGGGTCGGCGACTATGTGTTCAGAGTATGCTTCCTCGATGACTCGCAGGGTTCGGCTGCAGTTAATTACATGTATGGCGAAGGCATAAAGAAGGCCGCCGTCCTGTACAAAGTGGGCGACGCCTACAGCGAAGGGCTCAGGGACGTCTTTATGCAGAAGACGAAGGAGCTCGGCATGGAAAGCATAGACGTTGCCTACAACCTGGGCGACACAGATTTCAGCGCCCAGCTCTCCAGAATGAAGAACTTCGGAGCTGAGGGAGTCTTCTGCCCGTTCTACTATGAGGACGCAGTCCTCGTCACACGTCAGGCGAAGGCCATGGGCTACAATCCGCTCTTCGTCGGCACGGACGGATGGGACGCTCAAGAACTCCTGGACCAGGCCGGAGATGCATCGCTCGGTTCGGCAATGACGACTCACTTCTCGCCTACAGACAGCCGGCCGATCGTTCAGCAGTATCTCGCCGACTTCCAGGCTCGCTTCGGACACTTCCCCATTGTCCTGGCCGCTCTTGGCTATGATGCCACCAGGCTCATGATTGAGGCTATCGGCAGGGCAGGTTCGGACGATCCGAAGGCTATCAGGGCTGCTATAGCGGCGACTGAGGGCTTTGACGGCGTGACCGGAAGCCCGATCAGCCTCGACGAGAACGGCGACCCGGTCAAGGACGTCACCATCATCAAGGTCATCGAGAAAGACGGCGAGCTGGCCTTTGATTTCGTTGCAGCAGTCAGGCCGTAAGATGCCTGGCATGCCTGGCAACCCGTCAGCCGAGTTCACCGGTGTCCGCATAGCGCTTGAGTGCCGGCCTGCTGGCGGAATGGATGACCACTAAGCTGATCATGGCAGGGCGAGGGGTGTTTAAAGACCCTTTGCCCTGCCTTTGTGGCAATGCACTCACTGACTGGCAAGCCCGCCCATGGCGGAGTCCAGCTCAACCCAAGGATGTGACTGTATGTCCAGAGTAGTAGCGTCGCTGCTGTTGTGTGCGGTCTGTATCCTACTAGCGCTGCTTCGGAAATACAGAACCCACGTCGTTTCCAATCCGGCTCTGAAGTACTCGTACTATCCCGCGTTGATTCTGCTGGCAGCCTTGGGAATCAACTACTTGCTGACAGCCCTCGGCGCAAACAAGGTATACACCTTTCAGCAGGCGGTTTACGGTCTTTCGCTCGGGAGTGTCTATGCTCTCATAGCTCTCGGCTACACGATGGTCTACGGCATAATCAGGCTCATCAACTTCGCACACGGCGACATCTACATGGTCGGAGCCTATGCCGGATACTACGCAGTGACCGTCATGCACCTTCCGTTTGTGCCTGCCTTGGTTATTGCAATGGTGGCTTCATCGGTATTGGGAGTCTTGATAGAGCGCATCGCGTATAAACCGCTGAGGAACTCTCCCAGGATCACTCTTCTCATCACAGCCATAGGCATGTCTCTGCTTCTCGAGAACGTGGGTCAGAAGCTCTTCACATCGACTCCTCGCACTTATCCGACGATTTTCAAAGCCAGCTACGAGGTGTTTGGTGTCTCGGTGGATCAATCGCGCATCATTATTTTCGCAGTCACTGTGCTTCTGATGATCGGGCTTCAGTACTTCGTCAACTACACCAAGCCGGGCATGGCTATGCGAGCTCTCTCACAGGATAGGGACGCCGCGAGACTCATGGGTATAAACGTAGATAGAGTGATATCAGTCACCTTTGCAGTCGGGTCGGCACTCGCAGGGGCTGCCGGAATCCTGGTTGGGATAGTGTATCCTCAGATCAAACCCACCATGGGGATCATGCCTGGACTGAAGGCGTTCGTGGCCGCGGTTATCGGAGGAATCGGCATCATTCCTGGAGCGATGCTCGGGGGCATGATCATCGGTGTGTCAGAGAACTTCGTCACGGCGTACATCTCCTCCAGCTGGAGAGATGCCATCGCCTTTGGCCTGCTCATCCTCATACTCCTCGTAAAGCCGTCAGGACTACTGGGGAAGAGCGTCCGTGAGAAAGTGTAGGTGAGAGACAAGATGCAGCGACATCCCAACCAGCTCAAAGGGTCTCTCTATTGGATTGCGGCGAGCGCGGTCGGCCTGTTGATCCTCAACTACCTCGTGGCCACAGATGCGCTGGATTGGTACTACGCTGGAGTACTGAGTACAGCAGGAATCTATATCATTCTTACCACGAGCCTCAATCTGATCAACGGAATCACGGGGCAGCTCTCCATCGGTCACGCGGGGTTTATGGCAGTCGGCGCCTATACAGCTGCGCTGCTATCAGTCCACTACGACACGCCGTTTGTGGTCAACATCCTGGCTGCGTTCGCAACAGCTGCGGTTGCCGGCCTGGTTATCGGCCTTCCGACTCTCAGGTTGAAAGGCGATTACCTGGCAATCGCAACTCTCGGGTTTGGTGAAATCATTCGCGTCGTGATCCAAAACCTCAAAGTGACTCGCGGCGCGTTTGGGATTGTCGGCATCACGTGGGTTGACAACCTCTTCTACACCGAGATAGTGGTGCTCCTGAGTGTTGTGATCATTTGGCGTATAGTCAACTCCGCCACTGGCAGGGCACTGATAGCCATTCGCGAGGACGAAACCGCTGCGGAGACGATGGGCATCAACACGACTCTCTACAAGGTGATGGCATTTGCCATCGGATCCGCATTTGCAGGTGTGGCGGGTGCTCTATATGCTCACCGTATGACGTATATCTCTCCGAACGACTTCACTTTCCTGAAGTCAGTCGATATCTTGGTGATGCTGGTGCTTGGAGGGCTTGGCAGCATCACAGGAGCGGTCGTTTCGGCGTTTTCATTGACTCTGTTGCCTGAATTCCTCCGCTTCATTGACGAGTGGCGAATGGTCATCTATCCGCTCCTGCTCGTTGTTGTGATGCTCTTCAGGCCTCAAGGTCTCTTTGGAACCAAGGAGATCGACTTCGGGGCGTTGGGAGCGGCGTTTAGATGGCTCAAGTCCCGGTTTGGGGGAGCGGTGGGTTCGGCGCCTCAGCGCACAGTCGAGACCGCGAGCCCTTCTTCGGGCATGCAGACGGAGGTGCAAACCTCAAGCTTGCAGCCTGCCGGCGTGCAGCCGGATCTGAGCGGCCAGCCCGGGAGTGCAGCAGTAGCGCCTGCTGAGCCTTCCAGCCGGCCGTTCCTAGAGGTGAACGGGCTGTCGATCTACTACGGCGGACTGAAGGCTGTTTCCGATTTCAACATGTCCCTTCCCGAAGGAGCACTTCACGGACTGATCGGACCGAACGGAGCGGGCAAGACCACTGTCTTTAACATGCTCACCGGACTTCATCCTCCGAGCGAAGGCGAGATACGCTTCAGACGCAAGCGCATCGACCGCCTGCCGCCCTATAGGATCAGTTCCGAAGGGGTTGCGAGGACCTTTCAAAACATCAGGCTGTTCAAGGACCTTACAGTCCTCGACAACGTCAAGACTGCGTTCCACATGAATGTAGGTTACGGATTCGGCGCCTCGCTGGTCCGCCCACCGTCCTACGGAGTCAAGGAGCGGCGGGTCACGTCGGAAGCAGAGAGGCTCCTCGAGATCCTCGGGCTTCAAGAAAGGCGGATGGAGCTCGCAAGAAACCTTCCGTACGGCGAGCAGCGCAGGCTGGAGATTGCTCGAGCTCTGGCCACGCGTCCAAGACTCCTGCTCCTGGATGAGCCTGCAGCAGGCATGAACCCGCAGGAGACGGCCAGCCTCATGGAGCTTATTCGCTGGATACGAGACGAGTTCGCCCTAACGATCCTTCTCATCGAGCACGACATGAGCCTCGTCATGAGGCTGTGCGAGAGGATCACAGTCCTAGACTATGGCGTAACCATCTTCGAAGGAACTCCAGATGAGGTCAAGAGAAACCCCAGGGTCATAGAGGCCTATCTGGGCCAGGAGGCGAACTGATCCGATGCTCAGAATCGAAGACCTCCATGTCTACTACGGCGGAATCCATGCCCTGAAGGGCATCAACCTGACAGTGGCCCAGAGCCAGATTGTCGCTCTCATCGGAGCCAATGGCGCAGGCAAGAGTACAACCCTCAACTCGATCTGCGGGATAGTACGTGTAGAGAGCGGGACAATCGAGTTCTTGGGGAAGAACATAACCAATGTGCCTTCGCATCACATCGTATCAATGGGCTTGTCTCAGGTGCCGGAGGGTCGCAAGGTCTTTCCGGCTATGACAGTCAACGAGAACCTGCTGATGGGAGCGTACAGCCGGCGAGACAGAGCAGGGGTGCGGGAGGACCTTGAGAGGGTGTTCGCGCTCTTCCCAAGGCTGAAGGAGCGGAGGAACCAGACTGCGGGAACGCTCAGCGGAGGCGAGCAGCAGATGCTAGCCATCGGCAGGGGCCTGATGTCTCGGCCGAAGCTGCTCCTTCTCGATGAGCCCTCGATGGGGCTTGCGCCTCTGCTCGTGCAGGAGATATTCCGCATAATCAAGGAGATCAATGGGCAAGGCACGACGATACTCCTGGTCGAACAGAACGCGAATATGGCGCTGTCGATCGCTGACTATGGATACGTGCTAGAGACAGGAAAGACAGTGATCCAAGGCCCGGCACGCGACCTCGCTCAGAATGAGGACGTCAGAGCCGCATATCTGGGAGGATAGGCTGATACCCGCCAACAGCCGAGAAAGCCTCCAAACCAATTGGGCATTTGCTCCGAAACCGCGAATAGGATACAGTGCCGCCGTTATCCGGCGAGCCGGCATCAGCGCTGCGCGCGGACTTGAGGTTACCGCTGTGCAGACGACCCGATGTCGCCGTTGTGCGGGGACACCTTGTCGCCGCTCCGCAGAGGATTCGACTAGGAGACGGCGCAGAAGCGCGTCCGGTTGCCGTGGAAGGACAAAACGGCGGGCTTCGAGAATCTGTGATATCGAGTGAGGGAAGTCCTGGAGGAGGTTCAACCGATGTCACTCGTCTTGGAGAGAGCGCGACAGCTCGCAAAGGCGCTCGGAGAGTGCGATGAGTACTTGTCGTACAAGAAGTCCCTCGAGGAGCTGGAGAAGCACGAGGCCGCACGGATAATGTGGACTGATTTCCAGAAGAGGCAGGCGGAGATTCAGAGGGCCAGGCTTTCCGGCGAGGAGGTCCCCGAGGCAAGGATAAAGGAGCTGGAGCGCAGCTACGAGATTCTCATGATGAACCCGTACATCCGCGATGTGATAGCTGCAGAGTTCAGATTCACTCATCTATTCGCGGATGTGCAGAGGATCATAGGAGAGGCAGTAGGCATCAGATACGCCGATCCTCGGGACACTGAGACTGAGGAGACAGAATCGGCGTCAGATCCTGGCGCTGAAGGTCCGGGTGTCGCTGGATCTGGCACTGCAGAGCCGAACGCAGCAGGATCCGCGAAGTCCGCTCAGTCCGCAGAGGCGGGTGCCAGCGGCGATCGGCCTTCTTCGAAGAGCGACGACGATGATCTCAAAGGACCTCGGAGGATAGTCGTGCCTGGAAGGGATATCTAGGATTATTGAACGGCGGTGACGTCGATGAACGCTGCGAAGTTCATAGACAGGCTTGTGTCCTCTAGGTACTACGGAGATCAGATCATCCATGTAGAGGAACTGCCTCCCCGCGAGGCAGTTTTCGGCACGCTCGAAAAGCCGGTCCCGTCGGCCATCCAGTCGGTCCTGACCGAGATGGGCATCACAAACCTCTATTCGCACCAGGTGTCGGCTATCGAGGCTCTCAGATCAGGACGCGACATCGTTGTGGTCACCTCGACTGCCAGCGGCAAGACGCTCTGCTACAACATCCCCGTGCTCGAAACCCTGCTGGAATGCCCGGGCGTGCGCGCCCTTTACATATTTCCCACCAAGGCGCTCGCCCAGGATCAACTCAGAGGCCTTTCACGGTTCAAGAACATCAACCCTGACCTCCCGATAATGGCAGGCACCTACGACGGCGATACTCCCGCCAACATGCGCAAGAAGCTCAGAGACGAGGGCACCATCATACTGACCAATCCGGACATGCTGCACCAGGGAATCCTTCCGCACCACCCGGCCTGGTCAAAGTTCTTTGCCAATCTCAGATATGTCGTAATAGATGAAGTTCACACCTATCGTGGAGTCTTCGGCTCTCAGGTCGCGAATGTCATACGTCGGCTGGAGAGGATATGCCGCATCTATGGATCCCGTCCCCAGTACGTGTGTTGCTCGGCTACGATCGCAAACCCGAAGGAGCATGCAGACAGGATAACGGGCAGAGACACGCAGCTCGTCGACAACGACGGCGCGCCGAAGGGGTCTAAGCGCTTTGTGTTCTGGAACCCGCCGTTCATCGACGACGCGAAGATGGAGCGAAGGAGCGCCAACGCAGAAGCGAAGGACATCATGGTGGAGCTCCTCAAGGAGCGCATTCAGACAATTGCGTTCGTGAGAGCGCGTATAGTAGCTGAGCTGCTGTACAGGTATGTGCAGGAGGATCTTCAGAGATTCGGTCCATCCCTTGCCAACTGCGTGAAGCCGTATCGAGGCGGCTACCTGCCTGAGGAACGGAGAGAGATCGAGCGCCAGCTCTTTTCCGGTGAACTGCTTGGGGTTACGAGCACAAACGCACTGGAGCTGGGAATCGACGTCGGAAGCCTAGATGCTGCGATCATCGTCGGTTACCCCGGCACGATTGCGAGCACATGGCAGCAGGCCGGCCGTGCAGGCAGGAGCAAAGAAGAGTCGCTGGCCGTCCTCATCGGCCTGAACACTCCCATTGACCAGTACATCATGCGTCACCCGGACTACTTCTTCGGGCAGAACCCTGAACACGCGATCATAGACCCGCACAACCCATACGTCACGATCGACCATGTCCGGGCCGCAGCATACGAGTCGCCGATAACAGGCTCCGACTTCGAGTGGTTCGGCGAGTACCTGCCATCGATTCTTGAGATGCTTGAGGATCAGAAGGAGCTGCGCCGTGCAGGCAATCAGTGGTTTTGGATAGGGAAGGGCTATCCCGCCGACGACGTCAAGCTCAGGTCCATGGCTGATGACTCGTACACCATAGTCGACACCACTAGCGACAACACGGTGATAGGCTCTATCTGCGAGTCAAGCGCGTTTGAGGAGGTCTACCCCGAGGCCATCTACTTGCATGACGGCGAAAGCTACTACGTCGACAACCTCGACCTCAAGCAGAAGGTCGCGTATGTCAAGAAGACAGACACGGACTACTTCACCCAGTCGATCTCAGAGCGACGTGTGGATATCGCGAATGCGGAGGAAGAGCGACGTTTTCGTCAGTCGACGCTGTTCTTTGGAGACATAGCTGTCATGACTCAGGTGTTCATGTTCAAGAAGATCAAGTTCTTCTCACGTGACAGCATTGGATATGGGAAGATCGACCTTCCTCAGGTCACGATGGAGACCAGCTCGTTCTGGTTGGTGCCTCCGCTGGAGACACTCAAGCTGGTGAAGGACTTCGGCAGGGAGCCTACAGAGGGTATGCTGGGAATCGCCAACGCTGCCAGTGCAGTAGTGCCCGTCTTCGCGATGTGCGACTCGATGGATATCGGTACGGTCGTTGATGCCAGCAACACGGGCGTGACGACTCTGTTCATCTATGATCGGTACCCTGGAGGGGTCGGCTTCGCGCAGAAGTGCTATCGAGACGCTGAGCAGATACTTGAGGCATGTCTGGAGCTGATACAAAACTGCGAATGTGAGAACGGCTGTCCCTCCTGCGTGGGGTCGCCGATCCCACCGTCCTTCATAAACGATCCCGATCTGACCAGCAGGGGCAAGATTCCGGACAAAGAGGCTGCTCTCGTCCTCCTCCATGATCTGCTCGGACTGGAGCCGTATATCCCGAAAAAGCCGAGGCCGGACGTCTATGACCTAGCCGGAGGTGCCAGGGCGGCTGGCGGCCTAGGCGATCAGGCCACGGGATCCTCACAGATTCCTCAGAGCGTTCCGCCGATGCCCGAGGGCAAGCCCCTGCCGATCAACGTAGAGATGCGGCTCAGAAGGCGACTTGCGGAGAAACGCAACTCCGGCAGTTGAGGGCTGAGATCTAAGTGCGTGCGTACTGCGGCTTGGTCATGGGCTTTTCAACACCCGCTTCGGACTTGCGCCCCGGAGCTTGACAGCAGCCCTGCAAGTAGGTCCCTCAGTGAAGAGGATGGTCTGTAGACGGAATTTAGTCTTTTTCGTTGGCACTATTCAGAATATTCTCGACAAGCTTGTATACTGTCGAACCGAAGGCGTTGGGTATCGCGGGATAGCCCTGCGATTGATGTCGCCTTTTGGCCCGCTCTACTGCGGCCCTGATCATGTCCGTAGATGTATCGCTGGAGTTGACTCCCTTATCGTACCCCGGAAGATGTTTCTTGAGCCTGTCAATACACTCTTGGGGTCCGGTTACTCGATCGCCGTCCTCGAAGTGTAATAGGAGCCAGTATTCAAAGCATGGATAGCTGACTGCGAGATGAGTGTTTGGGTGCGAACGAGCCCACGAGTGCAGTTGGTCTATCTCGTCCATTTCCCACTGATCGCGGTCAATCACCAACCACGCCTCGAAGTCATCACGATCATCACGCCTCTTCTTGCGCTTCGGGCGGACCTCCTTCATGTACTTGTCCATCGCCGCGAGTACTCTCTCGGGCGATTGACCGCGACGGCGACCGAGACAATGTATGTGTACTGCGGCTGACTTGCTGTTCAGGAGGTCGAAGTATTGAGGCTCGGTTTTCGATCCTTCTGTGGACACGACGAACAGTTTCCTGTACCGCCGCAGACCTTTGCGACGCGCGAGGGGTCTTCTATGACTCATTTCCTTGCGCCTCCTCATGCGCCTCGCCAATCTCGAGGACATAGGGACACTGTGGCACGCGAGGGACACCTCCCAGGCGTCCCAGAAGGTAGCTCTTACGAATATCCTTGTCGTAGCGAACATTCTCGTACTCCGCAAATGATAGGAGCGTAGAGACGCCTGTCTGATCTCGTTCCGTTATCCACATCTCATCCCTACGGAATAGCTTCTGGTCCATGAGGAGCAGGTCATGAGTGGTGAAGAGCAACTGAGAGCGACTAGACGAAGAACAGCTAGCCATGTACATCTCTATGAAGAACTTAGTAACAAACGTATGGAGATTCCGATCCAGCTCATCGATAACATAGACATCAGTGGACCCGTGCTCGGACAGGTCAACAAAGGCCGGCAGAAGATCGATGATCCTTACCGTGCCGTCCGACTCTTGGGCCATATCGAACTTGCATTCCGAACCGTCGACTGTCCGGTGATAGGCTACCATCTTTTTGGCCGTCAGTGAGTCTCCGTCCCTGAGAATGACAATTCGCCTATTCCGACCTGCGAATAGCGTTGCAACCTCGTCTTCTCTTAGCCTACTTCGCAACTCGCTTAGCTGAGATTCGGAGATCGGTAACTCATCCACAGGTACTTCCTCCCCATCCAGTCGAACTACCCCTGTATCGAGTCTAGCGAGAAGGGTCTGAGCGGCAGACGCCAGCGGACTTTCGCGCTCGAAGAACCGCACAAATGGGCCAAATCGAGCATCAGGCGAGATGAAGTGCAGTGAGTCTTTGAACCAGCTGTATACCGGTGAAAAGGTAGAGATGTTCTGCGATACTGCATTGGTTAGGAAGAGCTGGTTGTCCCGAGTCCCTCTCGCAGCAAATCTCAGGAAGTCTTGATCACCAAGAGAAGGGTCGAACACTATTCCTTCGCCCTTTGGGCTTGTTCGATGGTACAGAACACGCTCGGCTGAACTCAAGACGCCAACAAGCTTCTCCTCCAACACGGATTGTCTGGTCGCAGCGAAGCTCAGCTCGTACATGGTTTCGTCAACAAGGATCGTCACCGAGAACCTAGACGGTTTCTCCGAACTGTTGTCCAGTAAGAATGGCTGTACCGGGATCTTCTGATCGGGATAGGTACCGTCGACGACGAAACGCTGCACGAATCTCAAGGCCTTGAAGAAGTTGGTTTTCCCTGAAGCGTTGCCGCCGTACAGTACAGCGATTGGCAAGACACGAGCTCTGTACTTGGCAACTCGTGGTATTCTCTCACCGTGCTGACGCTCTTTGGTCGCTCCCATAGAAAGTGTCGTAGAGTCTCGAAATGACATCCAGTTTTCTACAGTCACGTTGACCAGCATTGGTACACCTCCAAACGCCGCCTTTACACATACAGTATATCCTATTGTGGACCTATATACAACACATAATGAGAATTTTCCTCATAATGTGCGAAGGTACCCGATCTCTCTGACGCGGCCCGTCTCGCCGAGTACACGACTGATTTGCCTGTGCGGACCGTTCTCTTGGGACGCATCCTTTCCTTACCATAGAGGTATTCGTCCTGGTAGAATTGATCTGGACACATTCGGGTCTCGAGGCAGCTCAAGTAATGCCCGCGATGCTGTGGACACCTAGCATAGGTTGCTAGATCGAAATGGAGGACGATGCCCAAAGATATGGGGAACAGAAAGCAACAGACCGGCTGGACGCATACCCCGAGGCGGAAAAGAGGCCACGCTGTATTGGTGCAAAACCCACCGGCGCCTTGGAGTCGACTACCTGGCCGCTAAGGTCTATCGGCCTCGTGAAAACCGTTCATTCAAAAACGACTCATGGGCAACATCACTGCATGGCTGTCACGCGAATGGGTTCACGCAGATCTCTCCCCGTTCAACGTCCTGTACCTCAAAGGCAGGGTCGTGGTCATCGACTTCCCCCAAGCAGTCAATCCGCGCTCGAACTCGAATGCCCGCGACTTCGTGTTGAGGGATGTGCGCAACATCTGCAGGTACTTCTCACGGTACGGCATCAAGGCAGATCCTCTCCAAATCGGCCTTGACCTGTGGAGGAGATACATGCGGGCGGAGCCTTAGGTGATATCGCGCGCCGCAGGCGCGTATTCGCACCGACCCTGTTGATTCTCGAGAAGTATGGGCGTAGGCTATACTTGTGGTGAGCTCCGAGTGTGAAAGGGTGATCGGGTTGTCCGCAATCTCCGTCAGATCGCTGACCAAGTACTACGGAAGGACTAGAGGAATAGAGAACATAGACCTCGACGTAGAGAAAGGCGAGATATTCGGCTTTATCGGCCCCAACGGGGCCGGGAAATCGACGACGATCCGTTTGCTGATGCAGCTGATCTTCCCCACGTCAGGTACCATGCGCGTTCTCGGAGAGGAAATCCGCGGAGATAACCCGCGACTGCGCAGGAGAATCGGATACCTTCCTGGAGAGGTCAGCTACTACAGCGATCTCACCGGCCGGCAACTGCTGACCTTTATCGCCGGAGCGTATGGCCTCGAGGGTCTGGGACGCATAGAGGAATACTCGGAACGTCTGAGCCTCGACTTGTCAAAGACCGTCAAGTCATACTCGCTCGGCAATCGGAAGAAGCTCGCACTGGTCCACGCGCTCATGCACGACCCGGAGCTTCTGATCCTCGATGAGCCGACTACCGGCCTCGATCCTTTGATGCAGGCTGTGTTCTTCGACATGATCAAAGAGCGGCGCGATGCAGGTGCAACAGTGTTTCTCTCGACGCACGTCCTGAGCGAAGTGGACAAGGTATGCGACCGGGTCGCGATCATCAGGAACGGGTCGCTGGTCAGCGTATCGAAGGTGTCAGAGGTCCCAGGAAGGGATCACAGGCGCATAGAGGTTACGTTCAAAGAACCAGGCAATCTCATCGAGAGATTCGACCTTGCTCGAATAGATCCTGACGTCGTCTACGAAGCGGGGGTGCACCGCTTTAAGGTGAGTGGAGAGATCAACGATGCGCTCAGAGCTTTGGCGGAGCACCCGGTGTCAGACTTGATCGTGCGGCTTCCAAGTCTCGAAGAGCTCTTCATGGAGTTCTACAAAGATGACAACGCTGCGGAGACGAACGGGAGGTAGATGGCCGTGTTTCACAAGGGCATATTCCTGAATGAGCTGTACAGAAGCAGGAAAACCCTTCTGGTCAACTCTATAGTCCTCGCGCTGCTCATGGCGGTGTTTGCCGGGTTCTCTGACATGGTGACCCGAGAAGACTTTGTGAGTCTACTCAAGACTTATCCACAGTCGTTGCTCGAGGCGTTCAACATAGACCCTGACATAATGGGCACTTTTGAAGGGTGGATGGCAGGCGAGGCGTACGTCATGTACGTGCTGATTCTGGGGATAGTCGCTGCGATGATGGGCTCGTCGACTGTGGCCAAGGAAGTAGACCAGCATACGAGCGAGGCGGTATTCACGCTTCCCGTCAGCAGGAAGGCAGTGTTCCTCTCCAAAGCAGCATCGCACCTCATGGTGATCACTGTTTCAGCTCTGTTGTCGACGGCCGCCAGCCTGATAACTGGCTTCGCTGTCGCGCATGTGGCCTATCCCGGCAGAGTAGCTCTGATGTTCGCTGGCGGATACCTCGTGTCTCTTGCATTCGCCGGGGTGGGCTATGCGGCCACGTCTTTCTTGGACTCCGACCGAACCGCAATGTCTTTGAGCATAGGATTTGTGCTCATCTCGTTTACTCTCAATGCCTTCTCGGGGATGAGCGAATCGATCAGGTGGGTGGCCAACGGCAGCCTGTTTCACCTCCTGGACGTCACGGTAATCGCCCGTGGGGACAGCTTCCCGGCGGTGGGTGCGCTTGTTTCGGCGCTCATCTACCTTGCAGGGCTGTTCGGTGGAATGCTCGTGTTCTCAAAACGCGACATAGCGGCGTAGTGCGAGTTCATGAGACAATGAGTGACCGGGTGTCTGGAGGCACTGACCTCGTTCCCTAGCGCTGAGGGCTAATCCCTGCGCTCGCGAGTGCTCGTGATATGACAGCTGCAACGAGCGCTTTGACCAAGTCTGGGACTATGAAGGGAACCAGGCCGATCTGAAGGACCCGGTAGAACGACACGGATTGGCCAAGGTAGACGTTGAGGATCAGCGCAAGATAGGGGATTCCAATGGAGTAGTAGGTCAGGACGCCTGCTACGTTCGCAATGAAGTGGGCAGCAAGCGTTCTCACCCTTTCTCTACGCCCTTGAGTCCTTGAAAGGGTTCTTCCCGACACCTTTTGGAGAGCACTGTCCGGCGCTTTTTCAAGGGCACTCTCCAGCGCCTCCTCACGAACCCCGCTGGCCGCTTTCTCAAGAACCTTGCCGATCACGTATGCAGCCAGCATGAATCCTGGAATGAACCCAAAGGAAGGCGTCACAACGTAGGAAAATCCGCCATAGGGAGGGCTCGCGAACACCGGGAGTCCAGCCAGCCCGAGACACATGTACATGAGCATGCTGTAGGCCCCTGACCGCGGTCCGAGAGTCGCCCCGGCCAGGAAAACGACGAATGGGACCAGGCTGAACGGCACGACGCTGCTCCCGAATCTCGCAAGGATCGCTGCTGCACACGCCATCGCTGTGAACAGAGCGATGCGCGTCATCTCCTGGACTCCAATTCGGCTCACGGATGTCTTTCGAGGTGCGTCTGATGCGAGGTTATTCATAGGTGCCTCCCTGCCGCTGAGTTTCAACAGAACAAAGGCTATCATCTCGATCGCCAATTGTCAACCACTGACCACCAAGAGGGTGACAATCGAACTTGACACGTCACGGTATCGCAACATAAAATGGAGGAGCGGAGACTCGAAGCACTATTCTGCGTATCGAAGAATAGCGACGAGATGATCAGGCCGCCGCTGGGATGGCGGCAGGCCGGGCCCCCAAGCAGGGGCAGCAGGTCAACTTCGCCTGTGGGACATCGTTGTTGGTGATGTTCTCACAGGCGTTTTTAGTTGGGAGTGAAGGTCTTTGATCGGGATTGTGTCCCGGGTAACTGATTGGTCACTGAAGAAGCTGCTGAAGCGGCGGGACGTAGAGAAGATCGATGACCACGACGATCGGACTCTAGCAGCATACCTGGAGGGATGGCTGAGCATCGCGCTCAACATCGTTCTGTTTGGCGTGAAGTTGCTCCTTGGGCTTGCCATTGGGAGTCTGGCAGTGGTGTCGGACGCTTTCCACTCACTGTCTGACGTCCTGACGTCAGCGGTTGTAGTCATAGGGTTCAAGCTGGCCAGCAGCCCGCCTGATGCCAAGCATCCGTTCGGGCATGGACGGTTCGAGACCATTGCCTCCATAGTGGTCTCGATGCTTCTGGTGCTAACCGGCTTGAGGTTGCTGTACTCGAGCGCGGTCAGCCTCATTAGACCCTCGAGCGTGCACGAGGTACAGAGCGGCATCGGCGCAGTCGCGGTCATGCTCGGATCAGCAGCCGCTAAGGAGTGGCTGGCTCTCTTCTCTATCGATGTCGGGCGCAGGATACGCTCGGAAGCTCTTACGGCAGATGGATGGCATCATCGCAGCGACGCCATATCTGCGGTCTTGGCAGCGGGTGCGCTGGTTGGGTCGATGTATGGAGTGCACTGGCTCGATCCGGTCGCCGGAATGGTTGTCAGCGTGCTCATTGCACAGGCAGGACTTCAAACGCTTGCCGCGCCGCTCCACGATGTGATGGGCAGGCCGCCTTCTGCCGAGGAACAAGGCCTCTTGTACCAGACTGCACACGCAGTCGACGGTGTTGAGGGGGTCCATGACATCGTAGTGCATGATTATGGCCGCATGAAGCGTGTTTCGCTTCACATAGAAGTCAACCCGGCTCACAGCGTGACAGACGCCCATGGCATTGCTGAGACTGTGGAAAGCGAGTTGGAAAAACTGGGAGGGCTATCTGCGGTAGTTCACGTGGATCCTCTCGCTGCGGACCCCGCGTCCGTGGATCCGGTCGCTGCGGACCCCGCGTCCGTGGATCCCGTCCCTGCGGACTCCGCGTCCGCGGATCCCGTTCCCGCGGACTCCCCCTCGGGCCGATCCCGTTCGCGAGGATCGAATCACCCGATAAAGCGCTGATATCATCTTTGACTCACGCTGGTAAGGAGGTATAATAGGTGTAGATAGTGGAAGCGAGGAGTCGAGTAGATGTCTGGAAAGGCCATGATAGCCGATCTCGCCGAAGGGACTGTGGTTGACAGCTGGTTCATGATCGGCGATAGTGCCCTGAAGCCTTCTAACAGCGGCAATGACTACCTCGAACTGCGCCTCGTCGACAACAGCGGCGACATAGTCATGCGTGTCTGGAATGCAGATACGTCTCTCGCTGAGACATTCTCGCGAGGTCGCGTACTAGAGATATCCGGGCTGAAGGTGGACTCGTACCGAGGACGAAAGCAGTTTTCAGTAGATGCTTCCCTGGCTCGCACTCATCTTCGGGTTCGAGACCCGCAAGGCCATGACATGTCATCACTCATCCCCTGCGCTTCGAGGAATCTTGATGAACTTGCGAAGACGCTGCGCGCGGATGTCCGCTCGGTGAAGGATCCGAGCATCCGGTACCTGCTGACGAGCCTCGTATCTGACGAGGACTTCATGGGCCGCTTTACGGTCTGGCCTGCCGCGATCAGGCATCACCACGCGTACATGGGCGGCCTCCTTGAGCACACTGTCGGAGTGGCTGCAATGTGCAAGTCGGCGCGAGGGTTCTACCAGGGAGTACACGGCGATCTGCTCATGGCCGGCGCGATACTCCACGATATAGGCAAACTCGAAGCCTATGACTACGACCGGATCACCGGCGCCATTCGCATGAGCAAGAGCGGAGTGCTGTGTGACCACATTCTGTTGGGCGTGAGAATGCTGCGGAGATGGCTTGACAGGCTCGCTTCAGACAGCAAGAAGTTCGCAGCCGCATGGCCTGACGAGTATACGATCAATCTCGAGCACATGCTGCTCAGTCACCATGGCAGGAAGGAGTGGGGCTCGCCCGTGGAGCCGGCGACCATCGAGGCCCTCATCCTTCATCTTGCCGACTACTCGGATTCACAGATAAACAAGCTGGAGAGATACATACAGTCCGGCGTCGTTGCGACCGGACAGCACACGTACCTGGATGATCTCAGAGGCAATTTGTACATAGGCAGTTTCGCCCACTTGGATGATAAAGCGGAGGCAAACTCCGACCAAGCATCACAGGCGGCGGCAGGAGAGACACCGTTGTTCTAGGTGTTTTGCTATGCATCTGCAGCGGCTGGCAATCAAGGCATTTGACTCGCTTCCCGATCAGCAGATCGAACTGGACAGAGGCGTGAACATCCTCGTCGATACGACTCGCTCGTGGAAGGGATGGCTCTCCGCCATCGTTTCAGGCGCTTTGTTCGGTCTGACTGATGACGCCCGCGCGCGCCTGCAGACTGCAGGCAAAGAGGCTTCGGTGGAGTTGAGCCTCGCAGCCGGGGCTAATCAATACAACCTCAGCGCCGTACTCAGGCCAGATGGAGACGGATTCAGAGTTGAGGCAGTGCCGCTCGGACAGCCTGACTCCGGCAGCGGTGTTCGGCCGCAGCCTGAACCCGCCTACCGCGAAGAGGCAGCCACAGCCGAAGCTCTGATCATGGACGGGCAGGGCGCCCCACTTACTCCCCTGGAGGCAGGCCTGATTGTCACAGATCTGCAATCCGAGCTCGAAACCGCGGCTCAGCGGCTCAACACAGAAAGGCAAGAGGCCTCCTACCTCCTGGACTACATCACCCTCAAGTCGCTCAGCGAGAAGGTCACCAAGGCAAAGCAACTCGTTGCGGAGTTGAACGGCCTCGAGCGAGAGCTTCGCACCAACCCTGCTATGGACAGGTCGCTCACCGATGATGTTGCAGCGGCCAAGTCACTTGAGTCTCACATTGCCTCCATGGCCAAAGTCATAGAGATGAAGGAGGAGAAGCTCAAGGGCCTTCGCGAGCAGTTCGAGCAACAGCGGGGCAAGCTTGAGTTCTACGAATACCTCAGGGGAATTGGGACAAGCGAGGTCAGCCTGGTCAAGCGGTCGTTGGAGAGAAAGCGGTGGTTGTTGGAGGATCTCCAGAAACTTGAGACCGAGATCGAACACGGCAACAAGAGACTCAGCACGGTGGCAGGAATGGTCGCCAAATACGACAGACTCGAGCCGTTCCTTGGACCCCGCGAGATGGATCTCGACCGGCTCGAGGAGCAACTGGACAGGCTGAAGTCCCGCCTGCCCACGCAAAAGCTGCTGCAGGCCGAAGCCGAAAGGAGAGCCTTGAGACTCCAGATTCACTACTGGAGGCGGCGCAGGTTCATAGCTGGTCTTCTGTCTGTCGCTGTTCTGCCGCTCGGGTACCTGTGGCCGCCGATAGCCTTGTTGTCCGTCGTCGGGCTGAGTTTCATGTACAAGTACTGGTCCGAGATCACTGCCCTGGTCAACAAGATGGCTGCAGTGGTTGACCGGCTGGATTACCTGACATTGGAGCGAAACGAGGTCGCGGCTGAGATCAAGAGCCTCGAGGCAGAAATCGAGGCGATACACGAGCAGACCGGCACAGCGTCGGCTTCCGAGCTGCATGACAAGATCGATGACTACCAGAGGCTGCGCGCAGAACTCGAGGACCTGAAGAGGAAAGCTGCGCAGAGAGAAAAGGCCAGAGATGAGCTTCGCCTAAGGCTCAGCGAGGAAGAGCGCCGCGCAGGCGCGCTGTTCGACCGCGTCGGTCTGTCTGCTGAACTCACCCAGGAGGCTGTGGACAAGTTCGCCGAGATGGTCAGCAGCCGCATTGATGATGAGAGGACGCTGGATGATATTGGCAGACGGGTTGAGGAGGCGCAGGCAGAGATCGACGGCCTGCAGCGCCAGGTCGGCGTGCTACAGAGGCGGCTGGACCGGATTCTCGCTGTCAGAAGAGTCGGATCAGTAGCAGAATTGCAGCATCTGATGGCCATGATCGAGTCGCAGGATGTCGTGAAGCTGTACAGACAGAAAGGCGAGGAACTGCAGACGCTGCTCAACGGCCAAAAACTCGCAGATATCGAGGCACGCGTTGAGATGCTGACCCGCCTTGTTCCGAGCGAGGGCAGGATCCGCGAGATTCCGGCCGGAGTCACGCCCGATCACCTCGAAGCGCGGCTTGAGTCAATAAGGGCACGATCGGACCTACTGAAGTGGCTCAAGGGATCGGTCCTGCCTCTAGTGGCCGAGGGACTGGGCTCAACAGACTTGAGCGACCTCGAGATGCGGCAGGTATGTCTCGATCTGTGCCTGGTAGGCCGAGTGCGACAGCTTCTTGTTCTCGCTGAAGACGAACAGTCGGAGTCAGTGTTGCGAAGCGTCGCTCTCGATGTCGGCATACCGGTCACTACAGTTGTGCTCGACAAAGATGGCAGCAGTGCTGCGGATGCTGCCGACAGCGGCGATGCTATGGGTTCCGTCGACAGCGGCGATGATGCGGGCGCTATCGGTGCCGACGATACTGCGGCTACTGCGTCTGAAGATGAGCCGCCGGAGGGAGATATGATCTGAATATGTTTGCAAGTGGCGAGACAATGGCCAGCGGATCTCCGCTGGCTCAACTTGTGATTAAGGCAGGGCACCATGACAGGTTCATGTGTCCTGTGGAGGTATCGGTAGGGAGAGACGCTCTTGACCCGGCCCTGTACGCGGCGCTGGCCTCGGTGCAACGAAATCCGGCCGCGGCCCCTGGGAATCGGGGTCTAGCGCGTCCGAAGCAAGGAGAGGGCTCACCAACCTGGATCAAGCTGTTGCGCGAGGACCTGAGCGGTGAGATCCCCTGTCAGGTCATCACGCACAGCGGCGAGGACGACGCAGTTGCTATCAGGTTTATCCTCGAGCACCTCAGTGCGGGCGAGGAGGAGCGGCTGCTCGTGGTCGCAGCAACTCCAGATGAGAATGACACAGCAGACAGAGGCCAGGTTGAGCTGATTCCTGATGACGCCGAACTCCGAGTGCTCATCGACGGAGAATACTTCACCAGCTACGTGTTTGACGACAACTACGCAAAGCCGTTTCTCGGTCCTATCCTAGGTCCCTACGGTCACTGGATCACCAGGCTCGACCATGAGACACGCGAGCACCCGCATCAGAGATCAATGTGGGTGGCTATCGGAGACGTCAACCAGGTCGACGTTTGGAATGAACCAGCCGGCCGTCACGGAAAGCAGCTGCACAAGGGCTTTGCGTACATCGACAGCGGACCTGTCAGCGCCGAGTTCCGAGCAGACAACGTCTGGACCGCATTTGACGGCACGCCGCTGATCGACGAGACGCGGACCATATCCATCTACAGGACGCCTGCTTGGCTGCGGATCGTCGATCTGGACATCGAATTCAAGGCGGAGTATGGGACAGTCGTGTTCGGCCGGACAAAAGAGGCGGGCCCCCTGGGAATCAGAGTCGCGGAGTCGATGAAGGTGACCAACGGCGGTGTGATCGAGAACAGTGTGGGATCAATCTCTGAAAAGGAAACCTGGGGCAAGCGTGCTCACTGGTGCGACTACTCCGGCTCCGTCGAAGGGCACCGAGTAGGCATCGCGGTGTTTGACCATCCCGACAACCCAGGGCATCCAACACATTGGCATGTCCGCGACTACGGGTTGATGGCTCCGAACAACTTCTACTTCACAGGACCGCTGTCGCTGGAGAAAGGTGAGCGACTCCGGTACAGGTACAGGGTGATCACACACCTTGGCGGCGCCAAAGAGGGCAGAGTCGGGGAGAGATACCACGACTACATCAACAAGCCCAGTGTAGTGATCACCCGCGCATGAGCTGCGGCGAAGAGGAGTGCGGGTCGCAGCGAAGAGGGGAGCGAACTGCAATGAAGATAGGCTGCTGCGTGACTTTCGGCACGTTCATGCCCGAGGCCAAGAAGGAGTCAACACCAAGCCATGCAGAGCGGCTCGAACGTCTCAGACGAATGCTGTGCCATCTGCGAGATGTCGGATACAATTTTGTCGAGTTCACAGTGGGCATGGTCGACGAGAGCGTCTCCGACGAGGAGTACGAAGCAACCCGGTCTGTCGTAAGTGACTGTGGCATTCCCGTGGCTGCGTTCAACTGCTTTATCCCGGGCAGACTCAAGATTACTGGCCCAAGCGCCTCTCCCGAAGCGCTGAGATCGTATGTCGGCATTGCCCTTGAGCGGGTTGCCCGCATAGGGGCATCGGTCGTCGTGTTCGGAAGCGGAGCTGCGCGGCGAGTGCCCGATGACTGGCCGATGGATGCGGCCAAGAAGCAGATCATGGAGTTCATAGAGATGGCCGGAGAGACGGCTGCGGCCAACGGCGTCAGGATAGCGCTGGAACACCTGAACAGACGAGAGACCAATTTCGGAAACACCCTTGCATCTTTGACCGAGCTTACCCGGGAGATCAACCTGCCCTCAGTGGGCGTCCTCGCGGACCTGTACCACCTTGATCTTGAGGGAGAGGGGCTCGCATCTGTCCGCGATGCAGGAGGGCTGCTCACACATACTCACGTAGCAGACACTAACCGCCTCTATCCGGGCAGCGGCTCTTCAGATCTTGCCGGGTTTGTCGGGGCCCTGAGAGAGATCGGGTACGACGGAGGCATATCGGTCGAGTGCGTGTGGGGCGACTTCATAGCGGAATCAGCCAAGGCCGCGTCTGTCCTCAAGAGTCTGATTGGCCAGGCGTAGTCTAGAGCAGGTATTTGACCAGGTTGTCCAAGAGTGCAGACGCAGAAGCACACACGCCGTACTCAGAGTCGACCGCAAGCTGACAGAGCGCTATGCGCCCTTTCCCATGTTCGATCTCTGCCAGGACAGCTCCAGCTGTGCCGTCGACGACGCCGGCCAGGGCCTTCCACACGGGAGTTGCCCACGTCACTGGATAGGTGCCAGATACCGATCTAGTCTCTGCCTGCATTACAGGTATGTCGGAAAGGTTCACAGCTTTCAGCACCGGATGATCCGCCTGATTGACAACCAATTCCGAATGATCTTTGAGCGGCCTGCTGGAGGGCAGCACCGAGCCCGGCAGCCACTGGAACGCCCAGTCGGCTCCTTGGTGCGACAGAATGAGGATGCTGCCTCCGCCTGCGACGTACTCGGTCAGCACTGGTCCGAGGGCCTGGTAGTAGTCTCTATAGGCCCCTGACATGGCGTTTCGGCCAATCACGAGCAGTGCGAAGCTCTCGAACCTCACCAGGCCGTCTTCCCGGCGGATCTGCACCGGGTTCACTCCGAGCGACGAGAGGGCTGAAAGAACGCTTGGCGCAGAGCCCGGCATTACCGCAACCGGCCCGTTTCCGGTCACGATCTCGCATACACGGACCTGCTTCTCCTGCTCTGCAAGGCTCTCATCCATGATAGCCCACTGAATGCGCCGTGTCAGGATCTCGTTGGTCGCGCGCGTCTTCCAGGCCATCACGGCCAGGTCGTGCCAGACCGAGCTGTCGCGCGTTAACGCATACCTCGTGGCCAGAGCAGTCAGCTCGACAGCCCTGGAGTCTGCCTCAGGATTGACTCTGCGCACCAGGTTGCTTGCGTGCCTCTGTGCGACAGCCGCCAGCGGGTCTTCGTCCCCGGAGCGAACGGCTGCGACTGTTCTGACAAACACGACTAGTAGCACAATGAAGACGACGGTTTCAAGATGGAACAGCATGCGCTTGAGCTTGGGCTTCATTACTTCCAGCCTCCTCGATCGAGCAACAGGCGATGCACTCGTCGATCGCTCCGTTGTAGGACATGCCTCTGTGGTACAAGCCTATGCACCATCTTGCCGAAGTATTACTGTCCCACATCACAAGTATGGTCAGGTGGCCGCCGAAACAAACGCGGCTGCCGCCCATAGACGCGCAAAGCGCGAAAGTAGCCAATCGAATCCATTGATCATCCGAGGCAGACCTGGTATACTTAGAGTGTAATTATTACTATGTTATACTGATTAGTGATGCCGCTGGCCGGATCTGCCTTGAGGTGCACTCGAGGATCTGGAGACAGAGGTCGGGAGACGAAGATCCAGAGGCAGCGTCGCAGTAGATGATTGGAGTGAGGGGAATTGCTCACACATGGTCTAGATTGGACCTACCAGTACTTGAGGAGTCAGGGCGTTAGGATAACGCCGCAGCGTCAAGCTGTCCTGGAGTACCTTGATAAGACTGAGTCGCATCCAACTGCAGAGACGATTTACAACTCGCTGAAGTCGAAGTTCGAGGGGCTTAGTCTGGCCACCGTGTACAACATCTTGCATCTTTTCAAGGACCACGGAGTCGTGATGGAGTTGAGCTACGGGGACTCGTCGTCCCGTTTTGACGGAAATGCAGAGAACCACTACCACATCACGTGCAGTCGGTGCGGTAAGGTGGAGGACTACCACAGGGACCTTGTCCCCGAGATCGAGGAGGAAGCCGAGCGGGCGACGGGTTTCAAGGTGCAGTACCACAGAGTAGAGTTCGTGGGCATATGCCCGGAATGCGCTAGAAGGAACATGCAGTAGGCGCACCTGGTTGTCAGTATACCAAGATGCGCCTACTTGTCGGCTGCCTATTCGTTGCCGGCCGGTTATTCCGTAGTGGACTGCTGCGACTGCTGCTGAAGCTGCTTGATCCCATTGATGAGGTCTACAAGACCTTGATACTTGGAATCGGATACAGTCAGCTCGGCGTTTGCCACCAGCTCAATCAACACGCTATCGGTCGATCGCGCCTTGGTAGACTTGAGGTCGTATTCCGCCGCCTCTCTGGACTCCTCATAAGTAGCAGGTTCGGGATCGAGCTTGTCGAGGATCTCAATGATGTGATATCCGTAGTCGGTCTTCACCGGGCCTACTATGTCGCCCTTGGCTGCACCGAACGCAGCTGTCTCAAACTCCTCGACCATCATCCCTCTCTCTATGATGCCGATGTATCCGCCCCTGACCTTGGTGACTTGGTCGAGCGACTTCGCCTGTGCCACTTGCTCGAAGCTGGCGCCAGCCTTGAGCTCTGCTATGATCGCGTTGGCTTCTTCCTCGGTCGCTGTGAGGATCTGTCGGGCTTCGACTCTCTCCCCCTTGTCGTACAGCATCGACTTGTACTGATCGAAGAACGCCTTGATCTCGTCCTCAGTCACCGTGACCTCGTTCATGGCGATAGCCCTGCAAGCAAGGTCGATCCAGATCTGCGATCTGAGCTCTCCAATGGTCATTCGAGCCTGGTTGAGCTGGTTCATGAACACCTCTTCCGAACCAAACTGGTATTGGATCAGCAGGCTGAGCTCTTCATCGATTTCCTCGTCGCTCACTTCGATTCCCAGTCTATCGGCCTCTAGTTTGACTAGTTGGAAGATGACCAGATTCTGAAGCGTCTCAAATCCGACCCTGGCCTCAATCATATCGTAGAACAGCGAGTACGGAATCTCTGTTCCATTCACCGTGGCAATCGGAGATGATAGATCCAGCAGGCCATCCTCCTGCTCCTGGGAGGATGACAGTGTCGCACCGGCGATCAGCGTCACTAGGGCGATCAGGACTACTGCCTCTGGCCTGTGCCTTTTGAGGAACTCGTTCATCAGGGTTGGCTCCTTTCTAACTAAGCGTAGGACATGTCTTTATACTTTCTAAACAACACCCCGCATTCCTGCC
>JAAYAB010000189.1 GCA_012719595.1 Bacillota bacterium | reverse complement strand
TTGCAGTGATCGCCGTCTTGCTGGCAGCGATTCCACTGCAGAACAGCTATGCCTCGGGCGGGGCAGACCTTGTGCACCTAAAGATACTGGCGATCAACGACTTCCATGGGTACATAACATCGACCGAAAAACTGGGCGGAAGGCCGGTAGGCGGTGCCGCTTACCTGTCGTCCTACTTCGTGCAGCGCGAGATGCAGGCAAACGTCACACTCCGAGTGCATGCAGGAGACGCCGTGGGCGCGAGCCCTCCTCTATCCGGCTTGCTGCAGGACGAACCGACGATAGAGGTGCTGAGCATGCTAGGCTTTGACGTTGGAGTTCCCGGCAACCACGAGTTCGATGAGGGTCTCGCCGAGCTCTACAGGCTTCAGTACGGGGGGCATCATGACGTAACGGGGTATTTCCACGGCAGCTCCTTTCCGCTCGTAGCCGCCAATGTGATCCGCAAGGACACCGGAGAGCCTATCTTTCCACCCTTTGTGATCAAGGCTGTGCTGGGGGTTCCTGTGGCATTCATCGGTGTGGTAACCGCCGAAGCGCCCTCGGTCATCACGCAGGCCCGCGTCAGCGATCTGGAGTTCGGCGATCCAGTCGAAGCCGTGAACAGGTGGGTCAGAGAGATCAGGTCGCTGGGCATCGAGGCGATTGTTGTCTTGGCACACGAAGGCGGCACAGTCGATGAAGACTCTGGCTTGGTGGAGGGACCCATCGTCGACATTGCATTTGGAGTCGACGACGCAGTCGATGCCATCGTCAGCGGGCATACGCACCAAGGCTATGCGGCACACATAGACGACAAGCTCGTAGTTCAGGCGTACAGCAAGGGAACCGCATTCGCCGACATCCATCTGGTCATAGACCGGAACACTGGCGATGTTGCTTACTCCGAGGCAGAGATCGTTACTGTCTGGGCTGACGCCGTGGAGCCGGATTCGAGGATCCTCGGCCTCATCGACAAGTACGAGGAAGAAGTGAAGCCGGTGACTGAACGGGTGATCGCAACTGCCGCGACGGACTTGACCAGGAAACAGAGCGAAGCAGGAGAATCTGCCCTTGGGAATCTGATTGCAGATGCTCACAGATGGGTTGCGGAGGCGGACATCGCGTTCACTAATCCAGGCGGAATCCGGAACGATCTTCAGGCGGGTGACGTGACCCGGGGTGAGCTGTACGTCGTCCAGCCTTTTGGCAATGACCTCGTGAAAATGACAATGACAGGTGACCAGATACAGCGAGCACTCAATCAGCAATGGCGACAGGTCGGCGACTCGGTCGAAGTCAAGTTCCTCCAGCTGTCGGGGATCAGGTACACGTGGGACCCGAGCCTTCCGCTCGGAAACAGAATCGTGTCGGCAACGCTGGACGACGGGACTCCGATACAGAGCGACGCAGAGTACACGGTTGCGGTCAACAGCTTCCTTGCTTCTGGCGGCGACGGATTCACGGTGTTCGCCGAGGCTTGCCAGCGAACGGTCGTGACCAATGATCTCGACGCGCTGATCCAGTTCCTTCAGTCGCTGGGACGCCCTGTGGAAGCTGAGATCGAAGGCCGAATCACCAAGCTGTCGCCTGACCGCTAACGAAAGAACTCGCGCTCTGCAGGGGAACAAGCTAAGAAACGAGAATTGCGTCTCAGTAGACTGGAGGCGGTACACATGAAACTCATCAGTGACAGTGGGTGCGACGTCGACGACAAGCTCCGATCAGAGAATGCGATCTGCAGGGTGCCTCTCTCCATACGCATCGGAGACAGGGAGTTCATAGACGACGACGCGTTGGATGTCCAGCGACTGCTTAAGGCCATGAAAGAATCCAGTAGCAGTCCGGAGACCGCGAGTCCATCGCCGGGGGATTTCCTTCGGGAGTATGCAGGACAGGACTGCGTATTCGTAGTCACGCTGTCCGCCAAGCTGAGCGCGACGTACTCAAGCGCGGTTCTGGCTGCGAGGATGGCTCTCGAACAAAAGCTGGCGCGGTTCATCCATGTGTTCGACTCAAAGACAGCCTCAGTGGGCGAGACGCTGGTGAATCTCAAGATTTCGGAGTTGATCAGGAGAAACTGCGGCGAGACGGAGATCGTGGAGAAGGTTTCAGAATACATCAAAAGCTTGAAGACCTTCTGCCTGCTGGAGTCGCTCGACAATCTCGTCAAGTCCGGCAGGGTCAGCAAGCTGATCGGGCGTTTGAGTTCGATTCTGTCGGTCAACTTGATCCTTGGCGGGACAGAAGAAGGCACGATCGAGTTGGTCGAAAAGGTCAGGGGTGCCCAGAGGGCTGCTCGAAGGCTGATTGACTTGATCGGAGAGAAGGGCGAGAGGCTCGAAGAGCGGATCTGCGGGATCGCACATGTCAACTGCCGGCAGAAAGCAGAAGCGCTCAAGCAGGAGATACAGAGGCGATTCCGGTTCAGAGATGTGATTGTCGTCGACGCGTCAGGCATCACCGCTGTCTACGGGAACGAGGGAGGATTAGTCATAGCGTTCTAGCAAGAGAGAGCGAGGGCGAAGACGTTCAGCCCTCGCTCATGCTCCAGCGCTCCCTGAGGCGCTCTCCATCAAACTCCAGCAGCCGGTCGCAGACCTCCTCGAGCAGGTATCTGTCGTGTGAGGCTATCACTGCCGTTCCCTCATAGGCCTTCAGCGCCTCCTCAAGTTGCTCCCTGCTGTGGATATCCAGGTGGTTTGTAGGTTCGTCGAGCAGTAGCAAGTCCGTTTCGCTCAGCACAAGTCGGGCCAGTTCGACCTTGGTGCGCTCTCCTGAGCTCAGACTGCTGATCGTTTTGTGCACCAATTCTTCGCCTATCCCCATTTGTGCAAGAATCCAACGGGCCTTGGTCTGGAGCCTGCGGTCGGATATCCCCAGCTCCTCGAGGACTGAATGCGCCTGATCCAGTGATGAGTGGATTTGACTGAGATATCCCAGGCGGGCTGAAGGGCTCACCCATACCTCTCCTTCATCGACAGGTTCGTCGCCGATCAAGATCCTGAAGAGAGTCGTTTTGCCGCAGCCGTTGGGGCCGTAAAGGCCCACCTTGTCGCCTCTCAGTATGCAGAAGCTGCTGTCTCGAAACAGTGTCTTGCCGTCATAGCTCTTCGCAATCCCTCTGGCCATTGCGATCCTGCGTCCGCGCATGGCCGCGTCTTGCAGCGAAAAACGCACCTTCTGTTCGTCTCTGGGCTTCGCCGGACCCTCCCGCCTCAAGCGTTCGAGGCGCTTGATCCTTGATTTGACCTGCCGGTCCATGCGTTTGGCCTTTGACCGCTCGAACTCCTTGACACCCTTTCGAACATCCGCCTTCTTCCCGGCGTCTCTGTGGGCCTTGGCTGACCACTGCCTGACCCGCTGGATCTCCTCTTCGATGCGCAGACGCTCCTTCTTCGCTTCTTCGTACTCGCGCAGCCGAGTTGCGCGGATTCGGGCCTTCTCATTGCGATAGAAGGAGTAATTGCCGCTGTAGGACTTCGCCATTCCGTCTTCGATCTCAACCGTTCGCGTCGTAACCTGGTCGAGAAGATAGCGGTCGTGGGAGATGATCACGACAGTGCCTGTGTAGGAGGTCAATTGCCTGACCAGCCACTCGACTCCGAGCAGGTCCAGATGGTTTGTCGGTTCGTCCAGAAGCAGAAGATCAGGTTGACCGGCCCAGACTCGCGCAAGGGCAAGTTTGGTCCTCTCGCCTCCGCTGAGATCTTCAGAACTTCGAGCTGTGCAATGATGGGCCTCTGCAATGCCGAGCCGGCGGATAGTCTCGAGGAAGCCTTGGCCCTCGGAAGGGTCTCCCGGCCAGGCCGGCTCCACGGTCGTTCCTGAACCCGCCGAGTTCGGATCCTCTATGGACTGGCGCAGGTACCCGATGCGCACCCCCGTCTGCCACCAGGCCAACTCGCCTTCATCAGGTGCAAGCGCTCCTGCAATGATCTCCATCAGAGTGGACTTGCCCGATCCGTTTCTGCCGATGATACCTATCCTCTCGCCAATACCGATGTCCAGATCGACTCCCTTCAGTACATCGATCTCGTCGTAGCTCTTTCTTATTCGCCTGCAACTCAGCATGAGCAATGAACACCACCCCTCCCGGCTCTGAGACAAACAAAGGCCATGGCTGGTCGAGCCTGCCATGGCCGTGCGCACCGATGAGGCGAGCGGGAATCCAGACCGACGCGTTCCTCCGCTCCTCAGGTGGTTGAGTTCAGACATATGTCAGATGTATGGACAGTGCAAGGGCATAGCCCAGCCAGTACAGGCCTGACCAGCATGAAAACGCTATTTGACTGCGTATCAAGTGTCAGCTACCTGCGCATGGCTGCTCCTTTCCGCTTGCACCGCGTCAGCTCGGCTGAATAAGAGGATCCACTGGCTGAAGTCGAAACCTAGAAGTCTATCCTACTGTCATTCAACCAGATCACCCTCGGTCTGTCAAGCCGCAGCGTCCCTCTCATCGTTTCAGGCCGACCGCCGCGGCGCGCGACACACTGAGGCATATCAGCCGTTTGCGATATGCATACTACTCCTGCGGGCTTGAGGCGCCCAAATCCCGAGTTGCAGATGTGCACCAAGATCGGAGGATGTGATTGGATGACCCGAACCGGAGAGCAGACTGAGCCCACAGAAGCCGATCGAGATGCACAGCCAGCCGTCGATCCGGCTTCGTCCATTGAGTCCGTCCGAGAGACGGGGCAGATCGCGCCGGTCAGACCTCACAGGTCGGATTTGCACTGCATCACCATAATCGGGCAGATCGAGGGCCACCTAGTCCTCCCGCCGCAGAACAAGACCAGTAAGTACGAACACATAATCCCACAGCTAGTTGCCATCGAACAGGACCCGAGCATCAGAGGGCTGCTCATCGTGCTCAATACGGTAGGCGGGGATGTAGATGCAGGGCTGGCGATCGCCGAACTGATAGTGACCATGTCCAAGCCCTCTGTATCGCTCGTGCTAGGCGGCGGCCATTCGATAGCCATACCCGTGGCTGTGAGCGCCGACTACTCGTTCATTGCTCCGACAGCGACGATGACGATTCATCCGATCAGGCTCGCCGGTCTCGTGATCGGAGTGCCTCAGACCTACGAGTACCTCGACAAGATGCAGGATCGGGTGATACGGTTTGTCACCCAGCATTCCCGCATCAAGCCTGAGAAGTTCCGAGAGCTGATGACTAGGACAGGCGAGTTGGTAAGAGACGTCGGCACAGTGATGGTGGGAGCCGAGGCCGTCGAGGTGGGTCTGATCGACCAGGTCGGAGGGCTGTCGGACGCCCTGGCGAAGCTGTATGAGCTGATAGAGGCCAGGAGCGCAGCGGATGCCGCAGACACCCGCCCAAGGCGGTGACAGCATTGCTCTATTCGATATTCCCTCCAGAAATCGTGTTTTCCGAGGTTAACCCGATTGAAGCATTTCCGCATGGGATCTCTCAAGAGACACAGGGGTCGTCGCACCGGCCAGAGGTCCGGGAGCGTTTGGAGGAGGTTACTATCGACGGCGTGCGCATTCTGGCAGCGCGCTCTGCGTCCGGCCGTGCCAGAATCGTAAGGCTGCTCAGCACAGACCCCGCCCACTATCTCGACGCGCGGTTCAGCCCCGGTGGATACGTCTAGTGGATATATATGGAGATATTTGGCTGTAAGATGCAGCATGTTCCCTGAACTATCCATGTACGTTTTCCGCAGGTTACAGGAGGAATTGCGCGCAGCGTAGCTAATCATTAGAAAGAATGCCGATAGCCTGTCCGTGGGCGGTCGGTGACGTTCTTTCAGCGAAGCAATACTGGTGTGCTCGGTCCTGACGCACAGCACTGGCTTGGGTCTCGATCGTTCCAGGAGCCGCAGTGGCGGCCCTGCATCGGTTGTCAGTCTTGAGCAAGCTACTGGCGTATGTAGTGTGTACAGGTGCCGGGTTGGTCTCGGCCAGCAGACGTGGAGGTACGGCTTGATGGGATTGGGCGTGCTCGAACGCGATAGGAACAAGAAAGCTGGCGTAGGCACTGGCGACGGAGAGCGTGGCATCTCCCTCGAAATGAAGCCCTCAACGTTGTTGCAGGTAGAGGATCTGCGAACCTACTTCACCTACGAAGAAGGTCTGGTCAGAGCCGTAGACGGCGTATCGTTCGAGGTCGGCAGGCAGAAGGTCTTGGGCCTCGTTGGCGAGAGCGGATGCGGCAAGAGCGTGACAGCCCTTTCGATAATGCAGCTGATCCCCGCACACAACGGGCGAATCCACTCTGGCAAGATTCTATACAACAGAAAGGGCGGAATAATCGATATTGCCCGCCTCGGTCCGAAAGACCCGGCGATGCGCAGCATTCGCGGCAACGAGATTGCTATGATATTTCAGGAGCCTATGACGTCGCTCAACCCAGTCTACACTGTGGGGTTTCAGATCGTCGAGGCGATCCTGCTTCACCAAAGCGTCACCAAGAGGCAGGCCTGGGATATGGCCATAGACATGCTGGACAAGGTGGGGATCCCAAGCCCGGCTCAGAGGGTCAAGGAGTACCCACACCAGTTGAGCGGAGGAATGCGCCAGCGTGCGATGATCGCGATGGCGCTGTCGTGCAACCCGAGCCTGCTGATAGCCGATGAGCCGACCACCGCGCTCGACGTGACCATCCAGGCCCAGATCCTCGATCTCATGGTCAAGCTGCAAGAGCAGTTCCAAATGGCTATCATCATGATCACTCACGATCTCGGAATAGTCAGCAGAATGTGCCACGACGTATGCGTGATGTACATGGGCAAGATTGTCGAGAGTGCACCTACCAGAACCATCTTCAAGGAGCCAGCGCACCCTTATACTGTAGGTCTCCTCAACTCAATTCCGAAACTTGGGACACGGATAGACAGACTGATCCCGATCGAGGGCACGGTCCCCGACATCACGGAGCTCCCGGAGGGGTGCAGCTTCAGGCCGAGGTGTCCGCGCGCGATGTCTGCATGTGAAGAGGAGCCGCCGGTTGTCCAAGTCGCCGACGGACACGAGGTTCGATGCTGGCTCTATGTTTGACAGGAGGAGTCCTTGATCTATGACCGTTGAGGCAGTTGACACGCGTGCTGATGAGAAGGAAGAGAGGGCCGACGTCTCGGCCAGCGCCGATCTCCTGGTCGACGCGGCAGACTCCGAAATCCTCCTC
Source organism: Bacillota bacterium (assembly GCA_012719595.1). Lineage (GTDB taxonomy): Bacteria > Bacillota > DTU014 > DTU014 > DTU014 > JAAYAB01. The sequence continues at coordinate 4,206 of JAAYAB010000189.1, read as the reverse complement.
GATGTGAAAGGTCTCAAAAAGCACTTCCCGATACTCGGCGGCGTTTTTCGAAGACCCGTCGGGTGGGTCAAGGCGGTCGACGGCGTTGACTTCCAGATAAGGCGTGGAGAGACGCTGGGACTCGTCGGCGAAAGCGGTTGCGGGAAGACTACGACCGGCAGGTGTATCATCCACCTCGAACAGCCTACTGCGGGAGTCCTGAGGTTCAATAGGGACGGGCAATGGGTGAACGTGAACCGCAGGACCATATCGAGCTTGCGCAAGGACATACAGATCATTTTCCAGGATCCCTACTCCTCTCTCAGCCCGCGGATGAAGATACGAGACATCATTGCTGAGCCGCTTGAGGCCCAGGGAATGAAAAGCCGCAGAGGGCGGTACGAGCGTGTGGAGCAGCTTCTCGAAGCGGTAGGAATGAAGCCTTCCCACATGAACAGGTACCCCCATGAGTTCAGCGGAGGGCAGCGCCAGAGGATCGGAATCGCCAGAGCGCTCGCACTCAACCCTTCATTGGTCATATGTGACGAACCCGTCTCTGCGCTCGACGTATCGATTCAGGCTCAAGTGCTGAATCTACTCGAGGACCTGCAGCAGCAGTTCGGTCTGACTTACCTCTTCATTGCACACAATCTGTCCGTTGTCCAGCACATCAGCGACCGAGTGGCAGTGATGTACCTCGGTCGAATCGTTGAGTTGGCTGACGTGGAATCGCTGTTCCGGGATCCGCGGCATCCGTATACGGAGGCCCTGTTCTCCGCTATACCAGTTCCGGATCCGGACTTCAAGATGAATCAGATCATTTTGCAGGGAGACGTCCCGAGCGCGTCCAATCCGCCGAGCGGGTGCCACTTCCATCCGAGATGCAGATATGCCATTGACATCTGCCGCACAGAAGCTCCTTCGCTGACGCCGGTTGACGGCGACGCGCAGACAGGGCCGACGAGTCATTTCGTGAGTTGTCACAGGTACAGGGAGCTAGACCTTGCGGGCATCGAAGTGCGCAATGGGGCCTGAGCGCAGCGGTCTCCGCTTGGTCATGCTGCATACAAGAACTGCTTGTAGAAAGAAGAAGGAGGAGGATGTCATGAAGCCAAGACTGATAGCGGTTATTGCCATCATAGCAGTACTGGCAGCTGGATCGGCGTATGCTGCTTCGACGGATCCGAACACCTTCGTGTTCGTGACATTCGGCGAAGTGGACTCGCTCGACCCGGCATACTGTTATGACACAGCGAGCGGTGAGATCATTCATCAACTCTATGACAACTTGATTGCGTACAAGGGGTCGAGCCTCGACGAGCTGATCCCGATGCTGGCAACAGAGGTTCCCAGTGTGGAGAACGGACTCGCGTCCGCCGACGGCACTGTCTTCAGGTTCCCCATACGCAAGGGAGTCAAGTTCCACAGCGGTCACGTGCTCACGCCCGAAGATGTCGAGTACTCCTTCGAAAGAGCGATGCTTGTGGACCCAGACGGAGGCCCAGTCTGGATGTTCTTCGAGCCGCTGCTGGGAGTGTTCAGCCTCCGCGACGTCGTAGAGATGGCAGGTGGAGACCCCAATTTCGAGGATGCGTCTGCGCTCAGCCCCGAAGTCGTCCAGAAGGTGTATGACCTGGTCGACGCCACGGTCGAGGTAGAGGGCGACTCCGTTGTGTTCAAGCTCGCCAATCCGTACCCGCCATTCCTGCAGATACTGGCCAAGGGCGGCAGCTGGAGCTCGATAGTCTCCAAGGAATGGATGACCGCCAACGGTGATTGGGACGGACAGCCTACCTCATGGCCCAAGTGGCACAACCCCGCCAAGGAAGACATGACCCTGTATTCCAAGGCAAATGGAACCGGACCGTTCAAGTTGAACGTCTGGGATACAGCTACCGGCCAGGTCATTTTCGACCGGTTCGATGACTACTGGCAGGGTGCCGCGAAGCTGGAGCGCGTGGTCGTCAAGTACGTCGACGAGCCCAGCACTCGCCTGTTGATGATCAAGACCGGCGATGCGGATGCTGCGCTCATACAGGCCATGTATCTGGATCAGGTCAGAGGCGTCGAGGGCATAGTGGTCGAGGAGCGCTTGCCGGTTATCGCTAACACGGCTCTGATCTTCAACTACAGCATTCCGATCGAGGGCAACGAAGACATAGTTGGCAGCGGGCAGCTGGACGGCAAGGGCATTCCGAGCGACTTCTTCAACGATCTCCATGTCCGCCGGGCATTCTGCATGGCTTTCGACTATGACACGTACATCAACGAAGTGGCCCTGGGCGCAGGCAGCAAGCCTGTAGGACCCGCGCCTTCCAGCCTTCCGTACGTAGACGCAACGAAGCCTTGGTATGACTTCGACCTGAAAGCAGCGGCTGAGGAGTTCAAGCAGGCCTTCGATGGCGAACTGTGGGAGAAGGGCTTCCAGCTCACACTCCTCTACAATACCGGAAACGACGCGAGGAAGACGGCAGCGGAGATACTGGAGTTCGGCATCGAGCAGATCAACCCGAAGTTCAAGGTCGACGTCAGAGGCATGGAGTGGGCGACCTACCTGGATAGGCTGCGCTCCAGCGCTCTGCCGGTCTTCTTCCTTGGATGGCACATGGACTTCCCTGACGTCCACAACTTCTACATGCCGTACCTGCATTCCACAGGTGACTTCTCCGGATACTGCGGTGACAACATGGTTGCCATGGCCGAGCAGTACTTCGATGACCTGATCGAAGCAGGTATCAAGACCACAGATCCTGAGGAGCGAGCTGTCATCTACAGCCTCCTTCAGAAGAGAGCCAAGGATCTTGCTGCATCGATGTACTACATCGATTCTCAGGATCAGAGGGTCTACCGAGACTGGGTCAAGGGCTTTTTCTACAACCCTGCGTACAGTGCCAACTACGACTTCTACTCCGTTTGGAAGGAAGTCAAGTAGCGCGCCTGATGCAGTGTCTGAACGAGTGATTCAGCGTCCGGGAGAGCTCATTGCCGGGCTCTCCCGGACCAAGTCGGCAAATGCACCGCAGGCGAAGATCAGATTCGTAGACGCTGCAACGGAAAGGCATTGAGGATCTAGACAAGCTCCTGGGGGACTCGACAATGCTCAACTACATCATTCGAAGATTGCTGTTCCTTCCGATCGTGCTGCTGGCAGTGACGTTCTGCATATTCCTGACTACGGCGTTCCTCTCGCCATATCAGATGCTCAGCGCGTACGTCGACAGTCCCGATGAGCTCAGGCGGTACCGCGGGAACCTGGATGTCCTCGTCGAGAAATACGGCCTGGACGAGCCGTTTCATGTGCGGTACTGGAGCTGGCTCAAGAAGGTGGTTCGCGGAGACCTCGGCTACTCGGAGTCGGCCAACATGTTGGTGGCTGAGGCACTGAGCAAGAGGCTTCCCGGCACACTGGAACTCGCCCTCTTTGCGGTGATACCTGTTGTCGTCGGCGGAGTGCTGCTGGGTCAGATTTCCGCTATGCACCACAACAAACCGGTCGACCACGGAGTTCGGATTTTCGCAATAGTCGGATGGTCTCTCCCGGACTTCGTCTTCGGACTCATATTCCTCATGTACTTCTATGGTGTTCTCAGGTGGTTCCCGCCTGGAAGACTCTCGGTTTGGGCGGATCAGATAGTATTTTCGAGTTCGTTTGTCAGGTACACAGGGCTGAACACCATCGACGCCATACTCAACGGCGAGTGGGCAGTGCTCTGGGACGCGCTGAGACACATGGTAGGGCCGGTGATCACTCTCGCCTATCTGTGGTGGGCGTTCATCTTGAGAATCACCAGATCGAGTATGCTCGATGTCCTAAACAAGGACTACGTTCGGACGGCTCGAGCGAAGGGACTGCCTGAAGGAAAGGTCATCTCCAGGCATGTCACGCGCAACGCCATGATCCCTGTGGCGACCGTGGCCGGCATGATGGTGATCGGTCTGCTGGGCGGAGTCGTCATAGTGGAGACAGTCTTCGACTTCAAGGGGATCGGGCTCTTGATGGCCCAGGGCGCTCAGCAACTCGACTACACGCTCGTTCTGGGCACCACCCTGTTCTTCGGCATGCTATTGGTGGTGGGAAATCTCGTGGTCGACGTGCTGTACGCGGTCATCGATCCGAGAGTCAGATTGGAGTAGGAGCTACGGTACAATGGTGCTGAAGAAACTGATACGAAATCCGATTTCGCTATTTGGACTCATTCTCTTGCTGGGCTTTGTCCTCGTGGCCGT
>JAAYAB010000188.1 GCA_012719595.1 Bacillota bacterium | reverse complement strand
GGCACTGCGCCTCCGGTGCGCGCACCGCGTCTCCTGTGCAGGCACCGCGTTTCCGATGCATGCACTGCGTCTCCGGCGCGGACGCTGCGTCCCCGGTGTAGGCGCTATGCCTCCTGTGCACGCACTGCGTCTCCGGCGTAAGCTCCGCGTCTCCTGTGCATGCACTGCACGTTCCGCCCTTGAAGTGCAGTGCGCACACACGGGTCGAGCGGCTGCGGCGCTCACCCGACCGCTCGACCCGACCACCCAACACCCAAGCTACTTCAGACTCAATAGAACTAGGGCAGAAACTCGTTGGTGAAAGCCGCCGCTGCATCAAGTCTGGAATCGACTAGGCCCTCTCTATACATCCAATCAGCGAACTCGTCCCATACCTCGAACTTCTGCTCGCCCCATCGGGCCGCGTCGTCCTGGTATCTCGGCGCCAGCCATCTCTGGCTTGCCTGGACAAGTTCGGGCTTGAGCTCAGGCGCATACTTGAGGAGAATCGCTGCGGCACCGTCCGGATCAGCGATCGCCGACTGATATCCCTTCGAAGTGGCTCGCATGAACCGAGCGACCTTGTCCGGATCTTTCTCGATCATGCCCTCACTCGTGATGATCACAGGGGTGTACCAATCTGGGACTGCGTGTGTGTAGTCTGAGAACATCAGCACATTGAGGTCCAGCCCTCTAAGCTCGGCCTCAATGCCGTCCCAACCGTAGAAGATCCAAACAAAATCCATGTCTCGCTGCAGGAACGTTAGCAGATCGCCAATGCCTATGTTCACGAACTGAACCTTCCCCACGTCCGCGCCGACCGACCTCATGAGAGCACCGATGATCGCGCTCTCCATTGGCGACTCCCACCCGCCGTACCGCTTGCCCTCGAAGTCGGTCGGCGTTTCAATACCGCGACTGGCCATCGATGCGAAGCCGCTCGTGTTATGCTGAATAACCGCAGCTATTGACTTGATTGGCACCCCGGACAGCCTGGCATATGTGACAGCTTCCTGGAAACTGATCCCGAAGTCAGCCTTCCCGCTGCCGACCACTGCCTCGGTAGTGCCCGCGGCTGCAGGCTCCAGTATCTCTACGTCGAGCCCCTCTTCTGCGTAGTACCCATTGTCGAGCGCGACGTAGATACCTGTATGGTTAGTGTTCGGTGCCCAGTCCAACAGAACCTTGACGGGCGTCAACTGCTCCGTTTTCGCCAGTGAGGACAGGCCCAGCACTGGCAGGCCAGGCGCAGGCAGGCCGAACACGGGCAGACGAAGCACAGGCAGACCAGGCACGGCCAGGCCGGCCAGCAGCAGTATCCCCAGCACAACAGCCGCTACCTTCGCTGCTCTGGCTGTCATCATCCTCCGCGCTTTCGCCTCAACGGCTGCGACCGCCTCGGCTGCCCGTGTTGCCCTCGCACTTGCTCCCCTAGACTCAGCTGCTCTCCTAGACTCAGCTGCTCGCCTAGCTTCTGCTACTCCCCTAGACTCACCTGCTCCCCTAGACTCAGCTGCTCCCCTAGACTCAGCTGCTCCCCTGGACTCAGAAATACCATCTATCAGCGAATGCTTCATCGCACAATCTCCTCCCTCGATCTTTGTTGCCGGTAGTACCAAGGCATCACGAGACGCTGGCTCAGATCGACAATCCCGAACAGAGCCACGCTCAGCACAGCTATTGTGAAGATCCCCGCAAACACCCGATCCGTCAAGAACGAATTCGAAGCCCTCAGCAGGTAAATCCCCAATCCCTTGCTTGCTCCCATCCACTCACCGACTATCGCAGATATCACCGTATAGGTAGCTCCTACCTTCATTCCACTGAAGATGCTCGGCATGGCCGCAGGGATCCTGACCTTGAGATAGATCTGCAGGTTCGTTGCCCCCATCGTCCTCAAAAGGTTTACCATCTTGAGATCCACAGCTCCGAGCCCGCCCACCGTGCTGACGGCGACCGGGTAGAAGACGACGAGGATCACAAGGAGCACCTTGGGGAGCAGGCCATAGCCGAACCAGACAACCAGCAGCGGGGCCAACGCCATAGGCGGAACTGTCTGCAGAGCAATGAGCAGCGGATATACCGCCCGCCTGAACAGTGCGAATCTTGTGACCACTCCGCCGATCACTATCCCTGTGACCACGGCAACCAGAAAACCTAGCACTGACTCAGTGATTGTCGGCATCGCATGGGTAATCAGCTGGCCTCTCGTCTCCCACAGTGCAGCGACAATGCGGGAAGGGCCGGGCAGCAGCCAATTTGGAGTGTCGTTAACCCGCACAAGCGCTTCCCACGCAGCTACCACGGCCGCTACAAGCGCCACAGCGGGTGCATAGTCTCTGAGCGACTTCATCTGTACTTCTCGATCTTGTCAGCTATGCTGACGACGTCCTTCTTGCCCGCAGTAATGATCTTGACTAAGCTGATGGCCGATTCGACGCCGGCGTCGTGGCACAGCTCGTGCGCCCGCTTCACAATGTCGAGAAGCTCGTCCAGATCGCCCTCCATGGTCGTCTCGGTCGGACCAACGTGGTACGACACGCCGCTCTCGTCGATCATCTGAATAACCTCGTCGACCACACCGAACATCCTATTTCGATCCTCGACAATAGGCAGTATCTGTAGACTCACACTCGTTCGAGGCATAGTGGCTACCTCCTCAGTCTCCGCATACACACTCAGTCTTCCCACAACCATCGAGCCACAAACGAACCCCACACCCATCGCGTCACAAACAGACTCCACACAGCTATCTCGTCATGAGCGAACTCCGCTCATCGATCGCATCACAGTGGAGCTCCGCTCATCCATCGCACCACAATGGAGCTCCGCTCATCCATCGCACCACAATGGAGCTCTGCGCAGCCATCGCACCACAATGGAGCTCTGCGCAGCCGTCGCGTCACAACGGAGCTCCGCGCAGCTACCGCACCACAAACGAAAAGCTCACCG
>JAAYAB010000187.1 GCA_012719595.1 Bacillota bacterium | reverse complement strand
GCACTGCCGGTTCCTCCGTCGGCCTTCATGTTGACGTTGAACTTGATCTCGGACTCGGAAGTCATTCCGGTGCCCGGGGTGTACTTGAGGTTCGTGTTCACTGAACCACTTGTAGTGAGCTGTGGGGCTGCCATAGCGGGCACGCCGAGTGCCATGACCATTGCAACGACCACTAATGCGACCACTAGTCTCTTCATTGTTATCCCCCTTGGTTGAATCAGTGTTGCGGATAGTACTGCGATTCGTACTGCGATTCAGCATCCTGCAGCAACTTCCGTCCTGTCTGCAGCACTTGCGCAGACGAGGGTGCGATTCGTGGTGCGATAGGGGGTCATGCGATGCAAGTCTCCTTGTTACCTTGCTACCGATGATCCCCGGCTGTATACGTTCGCCGTTGCTGCTGTCTCCCGTGCCCACCGGCTCGCGTCAACCAATTCGGGGTCACCTCCTTTCTTACCGCATGGCCGGATGACACGCTCGACTTTGGAACGGGTCAGATCCCGATCTCTGAGTGCTGCCAAAGGTGTTCGATTGAGGATCGAGAGCTCACCGTTTCCGCAGTAAGCAATTCTCTTGGTCAAACAAAAGTCCTGCTAAACCCCAATATTAAGGTTTTGGCAGGACCCTCACGTCTATCCATATTCGGATCGTGGCTTCCAGAGTCACATTAGCCGCCGCGTAGTCTAGGCGGAATCTCTCACGACCAGCTTCGGCTCAAGAATCACCTCCTTGAGCATCCTGCTGGCCGGGTCCGCTCTGAGGTAGTTGATCAGCATCTCTGCACCGCGTTCACCCATGCGGTACTTGCATATGTCCACTGTAGTCAAGGGCGGGTACAGAACCGGAGCGAACTCGATGTCGTCGTAACCCACGACTGCCACGTCTCGGGGAATATCGAGCCCGCTCTCGCGCAAGGCCAGCATGACGCCGGCTGCCACCAAGTCGCTGAAGCAAAACACGGCTGTCCAGTCGCGCTTGCTGCGCATCAGCAGCTCTCGGACTGCGGCGTACCCTCCCTCCATGGACGGCTCGCTCCAGATCACGACACCTGGATCGAACTCGATTCCCTTGACAGCCAGTGCCCGCCTGTACCCTTCAACACGCTTCGCTGTGCTGGAGATGTAAGGCCTGCCCCCAATGAAAGCAATGCGGCAATGCCCCTTTGACAAAAGGTACTCCGTCGCCAGATAGCCACCGCGAGTGTCATCATTCACCACGCAGTTCGCAGCGAAGTCGCTGTACTCCCTTCCAACCAGGACAAAGGGATAGCCGCGTTCCCGGAGTTGAACTATCGCGTCGTGTCTCTGTTGAGTGGGAACAATCAGCAGGCCATCTACTCGTTTTTCGAGCATCATGTTGATGGCCAGTTCTTCCTTGTCCGGATTTTCTTCTGTGTCGGATACGAGAACACAGTACCCCTCTCTCTTCGCAACTGCCTCGACTCCCTTTGCGACGCCGGAGTACACGGGGTTGGCCATGTCGGCAATCACCAGCCCAAGTATTCCTGATTCGCGAGTGCGAAGCTGGGAAGCTAAGGCATTGCGGGTATACCCCATCCTCTTAGCAACCTCAACAACGCGCTTCGTGGTCTCT
>JAAYAB010000186.1 GCA_012719595.1 Bacillota bacterium | reverse complement strand
TCGTCGATCCTTCGGCGCCTGAATCGTGACAAGCGCGACTCCGACGAGTATCATCAGTCCGCCCAGCAGCTTGTCAGCGGTGAGGCGCTCGCCCAGGAAGGCGATGGCGCCTAGCACGCCGAAGACCGGCACGAGATTGACGAAACAGGTCACTGTAACTGAGCCCAGCGCTCTGAGAGCCACGAAGTAGAGAAAATAAGCAGCTGCAGAGCAGATGAGTCCCAAGTATGCCAGACGCAACAAGGTGAAGACCTCTAGCTGAGGGAAGCTCAATCCGGCGACCAGGCCCGCGGGGATCAGCGCGGCTGTGCCGATGCATGTCTCGATCGTGTTCAGTGTGGACAAGTCGTACTCCTTCACAAGAGGAGCGTTTATCCTGGTGTATGCGACCCACGAGACTGCTGCGCCCAATACCAGCAGATTTCCCACGAGAGAAGAGCCGTCGGACGGGTTCGATGACATTCTGACCAGGAAGTACACTCCGGAGAAGGACAGCAGAACTCCGGCCGTGTTGAGGACTGTGACGCGTTCGGCCCGCGTGAGCCAGGAAACGATGAGATTGAGTATGGGAATCGTGGCGATTATCAGCGATCCGGCACTGGCGGAGGTCAGCTTGAGACCGTTGTTCTCAAATAAGAAGTAGATCGAGATCCCGATCACTCCTGCGGCGATCGCCCTGGGCAAGTGAGCGCGCTTGATCGGCTTAAGACTGCCCGTGAACAGCGACGCTATCACCAGAACGACCGATGCGAGCACAAAGCGGAAGACGGCGATCTCTATCGGAGTCATGGAATCTAGAAGCCCCTTGGTCACCGCGTACGAGAGGCCCCAGAAGAGGGATGTGCTTGTAGACGCCAAGACGGCGAGGTAAGGTTTTGCGGGGGACTGCGGTCTCATAGCGTATCTCCTTTTGATATCGAGTGTCAGTTAGGTATACTCTACTGCTTAGGATGAATTCTGTCCAGGGTGAATTGGTGGGTTTTTGCAATTGGTGTGCAAACGCGAGTGCATAGTCATGCAGAGGAGGACTAGAGGCAGATGAACAATGGCATAGATCACGTGTTTAGGCAATACGACATCCGAGGGGTTGTGGGCGCACAGCTGGACTCTGACTTCGTCTACAGGCTTGGCCGCAGCATAGGCACATACTGCCTGGATCGAGGCGCTCGCACGCTGTCTCTCGGTAGGGACGCGAGGCTGAGCTCGCCGGGGTTCCGGGATGCAATGGCTCAGGGACTCCTCGAATGCGGCTGCGACGTGATAGACATCGGGATGGTGCCGACTCCTCTGCTGTACTTCTCGCTGTTCAGTCTGCCTGTAGACGGCGGAGTGATGATCACTGGAAGCCACAATCCAAAAGACCAGAACGGCTTCAAGGTATGTGTCGGGAAATCCACGATCTATGGAGACGAAATCCAGAGAATAAAGGAGATATGGAAGAGCGGCACGTATGCCGCGGGTTCGGGCGTCCTTTCCCAGAGGGACATCTCGGAGGAATACATTGACCACGTGGCCTCGCAGATCTCAAAGGGGAACAGAGATGTGCGGGTCGTCGTAGACGCGGGAAATGGCGTCGGGGGAGTTGTGGGTGTCCCGCTGTACCGCAAACTAGGCTTTGACGTCGTGGAACTGTTCTGCACGCCGGACGGCAACTTCCCCAATCACCATCCGGATCCGACAGTTGTGGAGAGCCTGGAGTGGCTCACGAAGACTGTCAAGGAGAACGGGGCGGATCTCGGAATAGCGTTCGACGGCGATGCAGACAGAATAGGTTGTGTCACGGCCGACGGCACGGTGCTCTGGGGCGATCAGATGATGATACTGTTCGCACGGGACATCCTGAAGCGGATGCCCGGCGCGAAGTTCGTCGCTGAGGTCAAGTGCTCGCAATCGCTGTTCGACGACATCGAGAAACATGGAGGAGTGCCCATCATGTGGAAGGTGGGGCATTCGCTCATCAAGGCGAAGATGAAGGACGAGGGTGCGGTGCTGGCAGGCGAGATGAGCGGTCACATGTTTTTCGCGGATCGGTACTTCGGGTACGACGACGCGATCTACGCGGGCGCACGGCTGCTTGAACTGGTCTCCAACTCCGATGCCGACCTCGAGCAGATCATGTCGAGCCTTCCGCGCATGTACAACACGCCCGAGATCCGGGTCGACTACCCGGACGATCTGAAGTTCTCAGCCGTCGACAAGGTAATCGAGGCATTCAGGGATCGCTACGAGGTCATCGACATCGATGGCGCGAGGGTGAGGTTCCCCGACGGCTGGGCGCTGGTCAGAGCCTCAAACACCCAGCCTGCCCTGGTTATGAGATTCGAGGGCGAGAGCAGAGAGGCCGTCGAAAGGCTGCAGTCTGAAATAGGCCGTGAACTTGAGCGAATCAAGAGCCGGGCATGACCCTAGATGCCGGTCAGGGCATAACGCCGGCGCGGCGGACCAATACTAACACCGATGAGCCAGGTTGGGAGGTAATACACAGATGGCGACCATCAGGTGTTCAGTGGAGTCGTGCCACTACTACGGCCAGGGCGACTACTGCACTGCGGACGAAATCTATGTGAAGAACAGGCTGCGTGCAGACACGGATGACGACATGCGCAGGTCCCCGGACTTCGAGGTCGGCTCGTTCGAGAGACAGGACGTGGCCGGACAGGCGGAACGTCGGAATGCCCAAACCTCCATGGAAACGTGCTGTGAGACATTCAGGCCTAAGAAGACAGGGTTGTCCTGATTGGGCGATCAGCCGGCGGAAGGCACAGACAGCCTCTCCGCCGCTGTAAGTTTGCGGGAGTTTCTGATTGTTCTGACAACTGCGCGACTATGCTGCGGGACGTCAGCCGGCTCAGATTCGCGCTGAACGCATAGAAACCACTGAACATACTGAGGGGGAGTCGAGTTGGGAAGCGTCCGAATAGACACACTTGCACAACGCTTTCGCACCGCGGACGCCAGCGACAAGATGCGCTTGGCCAGGCCGGCCGTGTACATCGCGGTGCTGTCTGTGTCGTTCTCTGCGATACTGGTCAGACTCACGGATGCGAGCGGGCTAGCCGTCGCGTTTTACCGCATGTTTTTCTCTTCGCTGCTGATGATCCCCGTTTACATGCTCCAGCGGCCTCGACTCCCGAGTCTCCGATCACCCGAGCTTCGCCTGTGCATTCTGAGCGGCCTGTTTCTCGGGTTTCACTTCGCAACGTGGATCACGTCTCTCAAGTTCACATCTGTAGCCAGCTCAGTGACACTTGTAACCACTCAGCCTCTCTTTGTCGCCGCCCTCTCGAGCCTGTTCCTCGGAGAGAGGCTGAGCAAATCCGCAGTTGCGGGCATGGGTCTTGCGATTCTGGGCAGCGCAGCACTCGTATTCCAGGGAATGGCCATTGGCTCGATGCATCTTGCAGGTGACCTGTTGGCGCTGGCCGGAGCGGCGTTTGCCTCCGGGTATCTCATACTGGGGCGCCTGGTTCGAAGATCCCTGAGAGTGGAGTCATACGCCCTTGTGGCCTACGTGACCAGCGCTGTCACTATCGGCCTGGTATGTGCTGTCCTGTCGCCCGAGGCGCTGATCGTGTCCGGTCGCGACTTGGCTATCACTTGTGCAATGGCGCTGGTCTGCACTATTATTGGGCACACCCTGTTCAACTGGTCGCTCGAGTTCGTGAGCGCTTCCTTCGTGGCAGTGATGATACTTGGCGAGCCTGTCGGGGCCTCGCTGTGGGCGGCGCTGCTGTTTCGAGAGATTCCGACGGCAGTCCAAGCGGCCGCCTGCTGCGCTTTGTTGGCGGGCATATTAGTCTTTGCACGCGGAGAGGCAGCTCACAGCGGCAAAACTCAGTAGAGTGGCGCCGGACCCCACGTCTGTCAGGCAAGCGCAGTGTGAAGCACCTGGCCAAGCGCTTTTCTTTCGCAATGCACTTGGTGCAAAGCACGTCCTGGCGGCCGCTCGGCTGGGGTCATGTGGACTGTTTCGAACGCGCTATGATATACTTAGCCTGAGTTGTACAGCCATGCAGCCTCAATAGCAGCAGAAGGGATTCCTCGATTTCATGGCGCGGCGTATCAGGTTTCCCCGGTCTCGGGCGTTGGCGGCAGCGGCTATCCTGGTAGTGGCGATTCTGTCTGTGGCCTTAGTGTACAGGCAGAGACCGCCCGTCCTGCACGTCCAGTCCGGCTTTGAAATGGGGACGTTTGTTGAGATAAGGGCATACGGCGGCAAGAACGCGGCAGACGCCATCAGCCGGGGGTTCGAGAGATTGCGCGAGATCGAGCGGCTGATGAGCACGTCGATACCTGAGAGCGACATAGCGAAGCTGAACACCGCTCAGCCCCGAACCCCCGTTCAAGTGCATCCGGACACCGCACATGTGGTGTCGTCCGCAATCGCCTATGCCCAGAAGACGGGAGGGGCATTTGACCCCACCGTCGGCAAGCTGGTTGAGCTCTGGGCAATAGGGTCGGGAAACGAGACCGTGCCGACTTCCGATGAGATCAGAGATGCACTCCTCGGCGTAGGATACGAGAACCTGGTTGTCGACAGCAAGCAGTCTCGGATCACCCGCTTGACGGATCTCCGCTTAGACCTCGGCGCGATAGCCAAAGGATACGCGTCGGACGAGATCGTCGAGCTCCTCGTTGCGGAGAACATATCCGGGGGCGTTGTGGACCTCGGTGGCAACATACGGGTGTTTGGACGCAATCCACTCAGGAAACAGTGGCGGATCGGCATACAGGATCCATTCAGGCCGAGGGGGTCGTACATCGGCACTGTAGATATCTCTTCCGGAGCGGTTGCGACCTCAGGTGACTACGAGCGGTACTTCGTGGCAGACGGCGTGCGATATCACCACATATTGGACCCGGAGTCCGGCTATCCCGCTTCGCCGCAGCTCAAGTCGGTGACTGTGGTTGCGGAGACCGGCATTGAGGCGGACGCCTTGTCAACCGGGCTTTTCGTGTTGGGTCTCGATGAGATGTTCGACTTCATCGAGAATGTGCCGTCTGTTGGGGTGATCGCGATTACTGCCGATCGGCGAGTGATCGTCAGCTCCGGAATTGCGCACGCGTTTGTCAAGGCCAGCGAGGATTTTGAGTATGAGATCAGGTGACAAGATCCTGGTTCTGGCAATAGCGGCCGCGGCTGTCCTGAGCCTGCTGATGCGCAGCCAGGGGACCTCCGGCGGCGCTGTGGCTGAGATCAAGGTCGGCGCAGCCGTGATTGAGAGGATAGACTTGTCCGCAGTCACGGAGCCATACACGAAGACGGTGTACACGGGCAACGATGGCTACAACGTGATAGAAGTCCGGGAGGGCATGATAAGGGTCGTCGAAGCGAATTGCCCCGAGCAGGTGGACGTCCGCCAGGGGTGGATAAGCTCTCCGTACGAGAGCATCGTCTGCCTCCCACATCGACTGGTCATAACCATACTCCCGGCGGAACCCCAACGCAGGGACATAGACGGGGTCTCCTATTGATCGCACGGCAAGGCGATGGAAGGCGGCAACTCGTCAGTCTCGGCGAAGCCTGAGAGGTGTGTGTCGTATTGCGTCCACTGCCAAGCGCAGTCCGTGAGGCAGTCCTGCTTGCCCTGCTTCTGTCTGTGGCTATGGTGCTGCACTCGGTGGAGCGGATGGTGCCGCTCCCGCAAGTGGCGCCTGGCGTCAAGCTCGGGCTGGCAAATTCAGCGTCGCTCGTCGGACTGTTCGTTCTTCCGTACTCGAGAATTCTGGTGCTGGTGGTTCTGCGAAGCTTTCTGGCGTCGCTCTTCAGCGGGGGGCCGACTGTCTTCGCATTCTCGGCTGTCGGAGGCATAGCCAGCGCCACTGCAATGTATCTTGTGCTCACATATGGATACAGGGCGTTCAGCATAGTATCGGTGAGTGTGGTGGGAGCGCTGGTTCACAATGCAGGCCAGCTCGCGGTGGCAATGGTAGTGACCGGCGCATCCAGGTTGTATGTCTATCTGCCGGTGCTCGTGGTTTCAGGAGGCCTCACTGGTCTGGCGGTAGGCGTGATCTCTTCGGAGTTGCTCCGGAGGCTCATTCGAGTCAACGCGTTGAGGCCGATGCTTCGCAACGACGCATACGAAAAACACTTCGCCGGTCACGGCTAGCAGTTGTCCTGACTCCGTTGTCCGGCTGACAGTGCAGCGCTGGAGGCAGATCCCGCGTTTGCGGGCATGCACCGAGTGAAATGGGGGCGGACTCGTGATAGTGGAGGGATACCCCGAGCTGCAACAAGAACTGCGTCAGGTTGAGGCCAAGATCAGAGAATGCCTCGCGTCGAGGGTGTCCATCATCAGAGAGGCATGCGATGATCTGTTAGACGCGGGCGGCAAGCGGATAAGGCCGCTGTTGGCGCTGGTGGCTTCGAGCTATGGCAAGGACGACCGGTCTGCGGCGGTAGTGCGCGATGCTGCGGCGGCTGTCGAGATCATCCACATGGCGACTTTGGTGCACGACGACATCATTGACGAGTCGAGGCTGCGCAGAGGACGAGAGACAGCTCAATCCCGATGGGGCAAGGACATTGCAGTCTTTCTGGGCGATTGCCTGTTCACTCAGGCATTGCTGCTCCTTGGCGGCGCGACAGCCTCTCACGCGGGACTGATTCCCGCGGTTGCCAGAGGCCTGAGATACATATGCGAAGGAGAGGTCCGGCAGTTCGCCGACAGGTACAGGCTCGATCTAGGAGTGTCGTCTTACCTGCACAAGATCAGGGGCAAGACCGCGATGCTGTTTGCGCTGTCGTGCGGCCTCGGAGCCGGATGTGCGGGCTGCAACAGGCAAATCATCACCGCGCTGGTGCGGTATGGCATGAACCTTGG
>JAAYAB010000022.1 GCA_012719595.1 Bacillota bacterium | reverse complement strand
GGCGTCGACATACCCATACTCCAGCTTCGTTTCCACAAGGCACTCGAACGGCTCCACGCACCTGTCGCAGAGCATTTCGACTGTGACTCGGGCGTCACCGGTCAGCATGATGCAGTCTCCTGTATTGGTCAACTGCCCGGATACGTTGACCGGCCCCTTGAATCGAACGACACACCCCGGATCCTGTACGTCGTCCAAAACCTGGGCAAAAGCCAGAGGCAGGGTCGCACCCTTCGTTTCCATTATCGGGCGGATATCGATCTTCACCGGCTCACCCCGCAAACGACAGTCAACATTATAACCAAGGCTCGAACTCGGTGTCAACACAAAGAGGCGACGCTCTCCGGTCGCCCCGGTGCGCCGCACTCATCAATGGCTCACTATCGGCACGGCTCCTGCCGGCTCCTACCGCTGCCCTGCCGCACGTCTCACCATGGCCTGGTGCTGGTCATCGATCTCTCCGTTGAGATGGAGCCGGCTCCCCAGGAAATGGATGCAGAAGTGACCGGCAAATCCGTTGTCCTGGATGCGCTCCTCTCCGTGAGGCATGCCGTTCATGGATGCAGCCATAGAGTAACCGTTAATCTGGACGATAATCGCCCTTCTATTCCAGCTGAAGCCGCCGCCGTACATCCTCTTGATCACTTCGGTATCATATTTGGTCATCGGCTCGCTGTCTGCGTGGTAGGAGCCGCCACGCCGCAGGACTCGAAACGCGAGGCCAGTCTCTACATCGATCACAGTGGCCACAGAGCCGATGGTGAATATGTTCCTGGCGGTGGTCCACGGGACGAGCGACGCTTCCCTGGTCTCACCGCGCGACGCCGGAAGCGGCAGCGGTATCCGCAGGCTCACTCCTACCTGGAGCGTGCCGTTCGGATCGAGCCCGTTCATCTCGGCAAGGGCCCTTACGGTCGTCCCGAACTTCCTGGAAATGGACCAGAGGCTGTCGCCTTTCCTTACGATATAGCTGCGGGATATCCAGGCAGTGAACTCCTCATTCAGTCTTGCGAAGGTCTCGGGACCCACCTTGCCGTCAACCAGAAGCCCGTTCTGTATCTGGAAGTTGCGAACTGACAGCTCTGTGTTCGGCCCATACACGCCGTCGGGCTCGCCCAGCAGATAGCCGAGCGCATACAGCATTTCCTGAACAAGCCTGACTTCAGAGCCGGTGCTGCCGAGCCGCAGAAGGCCCAGTCCGGAAGCCCCGGCCGCGCTCGCAACGACGATCAACACCAGGACCAGTATGACCGCGCTGCGAATAGGGATCTGAGCCGTAGCTTGTCCCACTCTACTCACTACTAAGTCCCCTCCACGCGCAAAAGGCTGTGGGTCTCAGACGCTCTCTCGTCAGCGGTGCACTGAGTCCGGCCGTCGTGCGGCCAAACGGAAGTCAGACCTGTCCCGACAACTGCTGACATTCCGTCTAACTATTCGTCACTGCTCGAGCTGACTCCTGCCCGCTCCACGGACGAGAAAATCATAGGCGGTCTGAAAGCGGTCTATAGACACGATCGCGATCCCATCCGCGGCACTCAAGGCCTCTTCGTAGTTGTCCTGCGGACAGAGGAAAACCTCAGCGCCCTGTGCGATGGCGGTCGCGACCTTCTGTTTGACGCCCCCGACCGGACCTACCCTGCCGTCAATGTCTATCGTGCCGGTTCCGCACACCAGCCTGCCGCCTGTCAGGTCGAGTTCATCCAGGCGGTCGCGGACCTCCAACGCGAACATCAAGCCCGCAGAGGATCCGCCTATGTCTCCAGAGTCTATCGTTACCTCAAATGGAAGGTCGTATTCGAGCCTCGGACCGATGAGCACTCGTATCCCCGGCTTCTTCTTCCCCTCCGAGTCTGTGATGGACGACGTCTTGATCTCCGCGTCAAACAGCTGTCCCCCGCGATCGACCGAAACAGTGACCATGTCTCCTATCGCCCGGTCCTGGATTTTCCTTACCGCCTGTTCTGCGGTCTCGATCTTCTCCCCGTCCACTGCGACTATCACATCGCCGACGCGCAGTTGAGACGCTGCTGGGCTGTCGGGGAGAAACGCCTCTATCCTGGCCTCGCTTCGGAGCGTCACATCGTAGCCGGCATGCCCGAGCGCGACCGCCACCGCGACAATCTGGCTCTCATGCATCATCCGGTCCATGATCTGCCTGTACTCGCCTAGGTCCATTCCAGCGGGAATCTGGCTGGACGCAGGTATGATCTCGACCGAGGGGTCAAACCACGATCTTACGAGTCCGCTCAAGGACGCCCTGGAGGTCGAAACCGCTACAAGATAGAAATCGCCTTCGCTCCTGAAGGCCTTGCCCTCCACATCTACGACTTGATCCAGGGGAATGGCGACTCCCGGCATCATCACCCAGTACGTCGATGCCAAGATCCGCTCAGAAATCACAAAGGCGAGAACCAGTAGAAGGACGAGGAGTTGCCTCCCCGTCCTCGAATGGCGGTCGGCTACCATGACCCTTTCCTCCGTGGCGCTCATCGATGGTGTGCGATTCGGCAACACACCACGGTTAGCCTTAGTCAGATCAGACGCAAGTATCCATTTCGCTGGGCAGCTTGAACTCAGTGTACCCTTCCATGCTGAACGGTTCTGTGCTGACGCTCCACTCGACGCCCATCTCGGAGAGGAGCTTCCTTGAGCTGAATGCCTGGTCCATGATGTCCTCAATCCCCTCGACCACGGTGATCAGCTCTCCACGGTCATTGACGAACTCGTTCACGAAACGTTCCGGTACCGGGTGAACCTTGCGCGACGACTCGTAGGCGCCGTTGATCGTCAATACGAAGCTTCGGCAGTTGTCGACTCTGCAATACGGTTTCTCCAGCTCGCCTCTGAAGGCCCTGGCGCTGGTCCTGAACACCTCGAGCCATGGGTCCACACCGTTGTTGTCGAAGGTCTCGCGCCTTCCGTCTTTGTACGCGATCTCCGTATTCTCGTTCATAAGCCAGACGACGCTGCCCTTTGTTCCCGTGATCTCCATGTACGGGTTGAAAGTCGACTTGGAGCAGTGAGTCACGTAGAAGTGAATGGTCGCTCCGTTCTTGCATTTCACTCTCAGGCAGCTCGTGTCTTCGGCCTGAATGTAGGTGTGCCCGCGGTACAGCTCCGCCTGGACCGTGTCGATCTCTGCCTGCTGGTCAGGCACTGGCGAGGCGAGATATACCATGTTGTTGAGATAGTGAGCAAGGGCGTTGTTGATCGGACCGTCCAGCACAATATGTCCATGGCAGATTGTCTTGCCCGCCCACTCGTTGCGGGCGTAGTAGGACTTGACGCGCGGCCAATAGGCCTTGCATGCGAGGTCCTTGATCTCTCCCAGAGCACCGCTGGCAATTATCTCCTTCAGCCTTCGAATCGTGACAGAATGAATGAACTGGAACCCAACCGCACAGAACTTCCCTGTCTCTCTGGAGACTGCGATCATCCTGTCCAGATCCTGTATTGTCGGAGCTGGCGGCTTCTCTACCAGGGTGTTGACGCCCGCTTGCATCGATCTGATCGCCATTGGCGCGTGTGTGTGAATCGACGTCGGAAGCGATATCACGTCGAAACACTTGGCGCCCTGCGAGAGCATGTCATCGTAGTCGTCAAAGATCCTCACGCCCTGCTGTTGAAGACGCAGAGCGGCTTCGCCGTTCTTCTCTTGGTCTGTCACGAGTACTGCTCCCAGTTTAGCGATGCCTTCTTTCTCGAGCTTCCTGAGGTTGTTGATGTGTGTTCCTGCGTAGTTGCGGATCCCGACGACCCCGAATCGGACCATGCAATAGCCCTCCTTGCCATTCTGTGGTTCTACAGCCAATCACTCGTACTATTCTAGCACAACGCGATCCATTCTGGAATCAGGGTCATAGCCTCCTGCCTGCTCCAATATACTTAACCGCAGCGACGTCAAACCGAAGCCGGGCGGCGGCGCAGAATCTGGTGCCAGACCCGGGGCCAGCCATCTCTAGATGATATGTCGTCAGGAGGTTATTGAGATGCCAGTGAGACGGACCAAGCGACGGATGCCGGTTTACCTCTATGCAGCATTTGCCCTTGTCATAACCATCGCGATCATCGCCTTTCCGAGCGACTCTTTCAACGCGTCAAAGGATGGGCTTCGCGTGTGGTGGGAAATCGTGTTTCCCGCACTGCTGCCGTTCTTTGTCGCAGCCGAGATCCTCATGGGACTCGGAGTTGTGCACATGCTGGGCGTGCTGCTCGAGCCCTTGATGCGGCCGCTGTTCAGGGTGCCGGGAGTTGGCGCCTTCGCAGTCGCCATGGGCCTGGCCTCCGGGTATCCGATGGGAGCACAGATCACCGCTAAACTGCGCTCCGAGAGGATGTGCTCCCGCGTGGAAGCCGAACGCCTCGTAAGCATCTCAAATACCGCGGATCCCCTGTTCATGGCTGGAGCGGTCGCTGTGGGGATGTTCGGCCAGGCCAGGCTGGGCATTGTGCTTGCGCTCTCCCACTACGCGGCCAGCATACTCCTGGGTTTCGTGATGAGATTCTACGGGCAGGATGACCGACCGGCCGAGCCGGTGCGGAAACCGGGCTCGACCGGCATGGTCAAGCGGGCGCTGCACGAACTGGTGAGCGCCAGAGAGGCTGACGGGCGGCCGATTGGGCAGCTGCTAGGAGACGCAGTAAAGGACTCAGTCTCGACTCTGTTGCTGATCGGCGGGTTCATCATGGTGTTCTCGGTCATCACGCGGATCATGTCGCTGGTCGGAATCGTCGACGCTCTGGCTGCACCTCTCACTGTAATTCTCAAGAAATTCGGAGTGGAAGCATCTCTCCTGGACCCGCTGCTCGAAGGGCTGTTTGAGATCACGATAGGATGCGAAGAGGCCTCGAGGGCGTCCGCCTCGCTGTACAGCAAGATCGTCGCCTGCAGTGCCATAATAGGCTGGAGCGGTCTGTCTGTTCATGCCCAGGTCGCGAGCCTCATCCACAAGACTGACATCCGCATGCACGCATATATCTGCTCCAGAGTCCTGCACGCAGTCTTTGCGGCTGCGGCCTGCGCTCTGCTGCTGCGCTTCGACATCCGTCCGGCAGCTGTGCCGCAATTGCCGGCTGTCTCAGGCGATTACCTGTTCAGCGCCGGATTCCTGCACTCACTGGCCTGGAGCGCAAGGACGTTCGCTGCAGTTGCCTCTGCCATAGCCGTCATAGCCGTGTTCGTCGCGCTGATCAGCGGGTTAAGGATCATCAGGTTCAGCCACTCGAGCCGAAGGTGATCCTGAGGGAGTGCCCATGTCTTTCCATGCCTTTCTTCGGGGGCGGCCGCTGTGGTATACTCTGGTACAGAATCCTGCACACGCCTATCGACCCATCTGAAAGGGAGTTGCATTGCTGATGCGAATCGGTGTCCACGTCGCCCCCAGGTGTCTGTGCGTACTCACAGCACTGCTAGTGCTGTCAGCCGTGTCATTGCCGGGACTGGCCTCTGACTCGGACAAGCCTCTCGATTCGGCGGTGACCGATCCCTCCCCAGTCTCTGTGTCAGACGATTCATCCCTGGATCCCGCGACAGGCGGTTCGTCTCCAGACCTCGAATTGAGCGATCCTTTTCCTGTGATCGGATGGAGAACGGTCGAGGTGCCTGAGAGAGGGCATACGGGCCTGCTGTACAACTCCGGACTCATGTGGAGCTGCGACTACGTGCTCGAGTACATCGGCATGGGCGACACCTCTGCCGCAGCACGGGTCAATTTGGGCCGAGTCATTCCAGGCGACACTGTTCTGGAATACCTGATCTGGACATACAGGACCGACAGCGTTGCTCCAGAGCTGATGTACGGTCAAGTATCGTACGTCGGGTGCGACGCAGCAGGGATAAGGCTGTCAGAACGCTATTGCAGCGTGCCAGCGATTGCGAGTCACAGAGACGTCCCGGCGTCAGCAGGCCAGATCGACTGGCTTGCATTTCGGACACTGATAGACGCAACCAAGGCGGTGCGAACGCACACGTATGCGTTTCCCCTCGAACACCGGTCGATCGTCTTCGGCCCGACCGGCCATCTGGGACTGTCAATTGCCATAGGTGACGTCGGAGATACAGGTGCGTTCGTACAGCTGTCGCTTCCGCTGCCGGCAGATACGCCCGAAGCGGTGCTTTCCGGCGATCTGCTCGGGGCGGTTCCTGAAGGCACTTCCGTCGAACCTGAGCGCGGCGAAGAGCCTCTGGGCGGGCCGGAGGACGGTGTCCCAGCGGAGACCGAACCTGCATCTGAGCTCCGCGGAGACATCTCAGGCGCCGAGCCGGAGCCTGAGGCCGTCGAAGCAGAGGCGGCCATGAGTCCGTTCTCGTCTCCGGAGAGTACAGCAAAGCTCTTCCTTGAGGCAGTCATGGTTGACAGAGACCCAGTCAAGGCCGCCCAGGCGTGGTCGCCTCGGATCCCCGAGGTGGTCATCAAGGCCGTGGTCAACAACGAGATAGAGTTCTTTGCAGATCGAGACAGCGCCCTGCTCAGTTCGCTCCTGTCGTCGCTCGAGTATGTGGCGCAACTCGTGTCAGAGACTGAAGCGGTAGTGACGGTAGTCGAGTATGACGAGCAGGCGGTCGTCGGCAGGCTGGAGTTCCTTGACGGCAACTGGCTCTTCATAGCTCTGGGCTACCAGCTGGACACTGACCTAAATCTGTCGGCAGAGTGGAAGAGACTCGCAGGGCTGGAGTAGGTCCCCCGGTTTAGGGCACCCAGCCAGGACACCGAGCTGCGGCTGCCCGGCTGGAGCGGCCTGGCAGGGGCCTCACACGGGCAAGCACAACGAGCATACAAACAGGTCCGGGATGTGCCCGATTCACGGCATCACCCGGACCTGTCTCTTTGTCTGTCAGCGAGCGAATTCCTGAGTTACTCAGTCGTCCGCGATCCCTCAATTGCCTGCGATTCCTTAATCGTCTGAATCCTGTTCGTCTGAGCCTTCATCGAGCTCATCGCCGGCGGCCACTTCTTCTAAGCTCGCCTCCAAGTCAGCCTTGCTCTGAATAACGGCATCGAGCACCCTGCGCAAAGAGCGTTCCAGCGATGAAAGCACCGACCTCGCATACTCATTGGCCTCTATCCTGGTCTCTCTGGCAGATCGTTCAGCCTCTGCCAGGATTGCCTCGCGTTCCTGTTTGGCGATTCTCGAGATCTCGCTCTCCTCGACCATGCGCGCGACCTGGCTTCTGGCGTCTCCCAGTATGTCTGCAGCCTGGCGCCGGGCATCCAGCAGCACCGCCTCGCGCTTGTCGAGTATCTCCTGGGCTTTCTGGTACTCGTCGGGAAGCTCTGCTCGCAGCCTGTCCAGAATATCGAGAGCCTCGTCCTGATCAACGATCACCCTCGCGCTGAACGGGAGTCTCGTCGCAGAGTCCAACAGCTCCTCGAGCCTGTCAAGAAGCTCAAAGATACCAATACCTTCGGCCACAGCTCTCACTCCTCAATCTCGAGGCCCGCATACTGATTCGTTGTCTTGCCGGATCCGAACTTCTCTCTAAGTTTCTTTTCGACAACGACAGGAACCAATCCTCTGACACACCCACCAAAACTGGCCACCTGTTTCACTACGCTGGAGCTCAGGTACGCATACTCGTTGCTGGTCATCATGAAAAACGTCTCGATGTCCGGCGCGAGTTTCCGGTTCATGGAGGCCATCCTGAACTCGAACTCGAAGTCCGACACGGCACGGAGTCCGCGGATGATCGTGACCGCGCCGCACTCGCGTGCGAACTTCACCAGCAGGCCGGTAAACGAACCGACAGAGACGTTGTGCAGGTGCGCCACCGACTCTTCGAGCATCTCTATCCTCTCCTCTATTGAGAAGAGGCCTCTCTTCTCCGGGTTGTTCAAAACGCCGACAACCACATGGTCAAATACAGACGCAGCTCTCTCTATGATGTCCAGGTGACCGTTGGTCACCGGATCGAAACTCCCTGGGCAGACCGCAATGCGTCTCTTGCTAGTATCGTTCACTCTTCTCCCTCCGAACCAAGTGCGTATAGACTCACGTATGTATCGCCGTATTCTCTCACGCTGCCTCGTACCAGGCGCCCGATCGCTTCCGGCGTCTCGGTTCTGCGGCTGTGTTCGAGTATGACCATTCCGCCTGACGCCAGGAGAAGGCCGTCAGCGAGGCGCAACAGCAGCGCAGACTCATGTCCCTTCTCATAGGGCGGGTCTGCAAAGATCAGGTCGAACCGCATGCCCGAGTTGCCGAGCATGTCGACAGCCCTGTACACATCCATTCTATATACCCTGGCTCTGTCAGACAACTCTGTCGCCTGCAGATTGCGCTCTATGGCTCGAGTGCATCTGAAGTCGCTGTCGACAAACACGCATTCGCTCGCACCGCGGCTCAAAGCCTCGATCCCCAAACTCCCGGCTCCTGCGAAGAGATCCAAGACCCTCGCCCCGCTGACCCGACCGGCCAGGATGTTGAACATCGATTCCTTGACATGCTGGAGCGTGGGGCGAGCTGTACGCCCCTTCGGCGCGACGAGAGGCCGTCCCTTTGCAGATCCGGCGACCACTCTCACGGCTTCCACCCGGCTGCAGTTCCACAATGTGGAACCGCTTGCGTTTCCGCACTGACGCATATATGCCGCCGCGGTTCACATACTAATACAGCCAAGAGAACTCTGCCGGTGAAAGACTCGAGCGAACACTCCCCCATAAGCTCTTCCTCCGGTTTCTCCTCTCCCATGAGATGGCGTTCAGGCCAACCGCCATCTCCTTTTTTTGCGTCTGTCTACCCGATGGCTGAGAGATCAAACCATTCACCGAATCTGCGATTGAGCTCGGTCTTCAGCGGCCTGTGCTCATCCTGTTGCAGCATCGGGTCCTCACGGCAGATGCTAGACGCCACTTCGCGAGCCTCTTTCATCACGCCCATGTACCTCAGAATGTTCGCAACTCGGGTGTCAGGCAGGCCGTGCTGACGGGTTCCGAATATCTCGCCCGGTCCGCGCAGCCTCAGATCCTCCTCGGCTATCTCGAACCCGTCATTCGTGCTCGTCATTGCGTTCAGACGAGCCACCGTCTCCTCTGAGCTGGCGTTCGACACCAGAATGCAGTAGCTCTGCCGCGCGCTCCGCCCGACCCTGCCGCGGAGCTGGTGGAGCTGCGAAAGCCCGAACCTCTCGGCGTTTTCTATCACAATTATGGAGGCGTTCGGCACATCGACGCCCACTTCCACAACCGTGGTCGAGACAAGGACGTCCAGCTCGCCTTCGGCGAATTCCCGTATCACTCTATCCTTCTGAGCGGATGTCATCCGCCCGTGCAGCGAACCGATGCGAAGTCCGGACAGGAAGGTCCGCTCGAGCTCCTCAGCTTCCACTACGACAGACTTGAGATCCATCACTTCCGACTCCTCGACGAGCGGGCAGATGACGTATGCTTGTCCGCCTCTCTCAATCTCCTTCCTGAGGAACTCGTACGCGCGGCGCCTGCTCGATGCCCTGACCCAGCGGGTCACCACCGGCTTGCGGCCCGGAGGAAGCTCGTCGATCACTGACACATCGAGGTCTCCGTAGAGAGTCATTGCGAGGGTGCGAGGAATCGGCGTGGCTGTCATCACCAGGACATCCGGACATTCGCCCTTCTTCTGCAGGAAGGCTCTCTGGCCAACGCCGAACCGGTGCTGCTCGTCAGTTATGACCAGCCCCAGCCGGCCGAACTCCACTCTTTCCTGGATGAGCGCGTGCGTGCCTACGACCACCGAGACCCTTCCGTCCTGGAGACCACTGTAGATCTCCTCTCTCTCAGACTTCGACGTTCCGCCGCGCAGCTCCCGCACGGCTATGCCCAGCGGCGAGAACAGGGACTCCAGGGTGTTGAAATGCTGAGCAGCCAGCACCTCGGTTGGCGCCATCAAAGCTCCCTGGTAGCCGGACTCCACGGCTTTGACCAAGGCGTAGGCTGCCACGACAGTCTTTCCAGACCCCACGTCGCCCTGGATCAGCCGGTTCATCGGCATCTCGGACTCCATGTCGGCCCTTATCTCGTCTATCACCCTTGACTGCGCCTTTGTGAGTTTGAACGGAAGCTGCGAGAGAAAACCTCTCACGAGATCTCCGTCGGGGGAGTGGGGGATTCCTCTCGATGTCTGTCTGGCATGCCGCTTCAGAGCCAAACCTATCTGAAGGAGCAGAAACTCTTCAAACGCGATGCGCCGGAAGGCCTTTTTGATCTTCTGAGCATCCGTAGGAAAATGAATCTCGTGGAGCGCCTCTGCCTTGCGAGGCAGTCCGTATCTGGCCAACAGCTCCGGCTTCACCGGATCGACCAAAGCATCAGCGTATCCAAGCGAGAATGCGTTCTCTATGAGATGGCGCAACTGCCACTGCGACAGCCCTTCTGTCAGCGGATAGACAGGGACGATCCTGCCGGCAGAGTCGCGGGCTCCTTCAGCGGGCTCATAGGAGGGCCTCGGCATCGAAACGCTCTGGCCTTCTCGCTTCACAGTCCCGGAGAACAAGTAGCTGCGACCCTCGACGAATTCGCTCGCCTTCCGCTCGATCCACTGCTTGTCGCGGGACATGAAGAACCATTTCGCCTCGAGTATGCCGCTGAGGTCAGAAGCCCTCACGACGACGAGCGACAGCCTCCGGTCGCGCCTCGAGTGCACCACCTGAGTGGACACGACAGTAGCCACCACTGTCGCTCTCTCACCATCGATCAGGTCCGAAATGCGTTTGGTGGCGGAGTAGTCTTCGTACCTCCTGGGAAGAAGGAAAAGAAGGTCTTCGACCGTGTGGACTCCCAGCTTGGCCAACAGCCGCGAGCGCGCCGGTCCGACGCCCTTGATGTACTGAACGGGGCTATCAGGTACTGGGTTCATTGATCTCAGCGCCTATCTGAGTTCACTCCTGCCACAGATCGGCGTCATGCCAAGCTACTGCAAGCGTCCCTGGGCCCGTGTGCGCTCCAATGACAGGGCCGATGACCGAATGAAGCAGGTGCTTCGGCTCCACCGCCTCGCGCACCTTAGTCTCCAGCTCTCTGGCCCGATCCGGGCAGTCGGCGTTGAGTATGTAGACAATCTGAGGCGGCCTCGACTTCACCTTCTCGGACAATATCTCGACCATCCGAGGTATCACGCGGGAGCTCCCTCTGATCTTCTCAAAAGGGGCCACGAACCCATCGTCGAGAGTAAGTATCGGCTTGATGTGCAGGAGCCCGCCGATCAGCCCTGCCGCCTTGCCTATCCGGCCGTTCCTCTGAAGATATTCAAGAGTATCAACGACGAACACCACATCTATGTTTTTCGTCGCGGTCTCGATCAGCTCCAGCACTTCAGCCTTGGAGCGGCCCGCTCGTGCGGCCTTTGCCGCTGTGAGGACGACGGCCCCGATGCAAGTCGACGCCAGCCTCGAGTCGACAACAGTCACGTCTATGCTCTTCTCCTTGACCATCTGGCTCGCTATCAGCGCCGACTGATACGTGCCGCTCATCTCAGACGACAGATGAATCGACACAATCGCTTCGGTGCCCGGTTCGCCGGCCAGGCGCTCGTACACCGCAACGAAATCCCCCGGAGAGGGCTGCGACGTTCGCGGCAAGACGCGAGTAGACTTGAGCTTTGCGTAGAACTCCTCTGGGCTTATCGTGACCTGATCCTGAAAAACCTCATCTCCGAAGTGCACGTTGAGTGGAACTGTTTCGATATTGTG
>JAAYAB010000021.1 GCA_012719595.1 Bacillota bacterium | reverse complement strand
GGCCATACGAGGGGCGTCTCGAGCCACTTTCGCTCACCTACTACGACCCGGTCCCAGACGGAATGCTGCCGAATGACGATCTGGACCTCCAGGTTGTGTTTCTGGAGCGAATTCGCAGGTGCGGGCTGCCCATTAATAGGCACATCCTTGCGTCCGCATGGCTTGACAGCATCCATTTCTGGCCGGACGAGTACGGCGTTGCCTACCGAAATCTCGTCCACGGGCTGTATCCTCCGCTGAGCGGCTCTTTTGACAACAAGTTCTCATGCGGCATGGGAGCCGCCATTCGCAGCGAGATCTGGGCGTGCCTGGCGCCGGGGAGCCCCGAGGTTGCAGTGGCTCTTGCCAGAGAGGACGCCTGTGTCGACCATGCAGGCGATGGGATGTACGCCAGCGTGTTCCTTACGTCGCTTCAGAGCATGGCCTTTGTCGAATCCGATATCGATCTGCTTCTTGATCGAGCGCTTTCATTCATACCTTCTGACTGCCGGGTGGCCGCGGCGATCGTCGACACCCGGAAGTGGTGGTCGTCACTGCGTGACTGGCGGCAGGTCAGACAGAGGATAGTGGAGAAGCACGCATTGCAGAACTTCACCGATGTGGCTGCCAATCTCGCATTCATTGTCTTGGGATGGCTCAACGGAGGCGGCGACTTCGGGTCTTCCATATGCACCGCTGTGAACTGCGGATTCGACGCGGACTGCACCTGCGCTACGCTTGGAGCATTGATGGGCATTCTCGACCCGGACTCGATCGGCGAGGAATGGACGAAGCCCATCGGAAGAGATCTAGTGCTGAGCAGCGGGATTGTTGGGATGCACCATGCCGCTACTCTTGATGAGTTCTGTGAGCAGGTGATCTCCCTGGCGCTGGAGGTTGTCGAATACTACAAGTGCCCGGTGGCCATTTCGGACGTTCCAGGCTCGCATAAAACGGCGTCATTGCCGAACCGCCCCTATCAGGCCTTCGCTCCCGAAGTCGTGCAGAAGAGCAACTTCAGCCGGCCTGAGAGCCTTGTTGCTGTCGAGCCTCTGCGAGTGAGCGTCGAATACTCGAGCGGGGTTGCGTTCGCTCCGAGCGTGCCTACATCCGTGTCGGTGGTCATCTTCAACCCCTGTGATCGCTTCGTCGGCGGCGAGCTGGAGTTCAGGGTGCCTGATGGATGGACTGTGAACCCACGCAGATTCCACCTCCACCTAGAACCTCACGCTTCCCAGACCTGCACGCTCTCGATCACAGCGCCCGGCGCGGATGCGATCAGAGTGTATCGCAACATGCTGGACATGCGCTTTGGCGTTGACGGCCTGAGCTGGTGCGTGTCCGCTGGACTCGTGCAGACCATTCCATGGCTGCGAGCAAGGCTTGACGGCGAGCTGGCGCTGGATCCTGATTTCCGCAACAAGGGCTCTGTGGATCCGGTTGAGCAGTTCTACAGAATAGACCCGTCTGAGGTGAAGAGGCCTGGACGCTGGATCGAACGCGTCGACAAGATTGAGGCGGTGGAGGCGTTTGGGCACACACAGGTCATCCCTCCGGGCAGGCATATCTTCGCTACCGACATCAACCTGCCGCGATGGGGGATCTACCACTTCATAGCGCAAGGGACCCGTCCAATCGAGCTCTGGCTCCACGACCGACTGATCTGCAGACACTCAGGTGACCGCTACATTCCGACCTTCCATCGCAGCGGAAACGGAGTGGACGTGGACTGCCGCCCAGGATGGTCCCGGGTGACGATCGTGGTTGGAGACGGCGACACCGAGGGAGAGCTCTTCTTTGGAGTGGGCGAGAGAAGGTCCTGGCTCTGGACGACGGATCTAGAGTGGCGGAGACCGCTCATAGGTCGGTGACCCAGACAGCACTCTTCCATCGGCCTCGAGGAGGTAGTATGCACGTGAGCACACGAACTCCTGCCCGCTGCAGGCTGATCAGACACTCAGTCTTGCTCGGCATCGCCTTGTGCGTTGTTGTGACGCTCGTGCCCGGCGCTGCGACTGCCGCAGTGCCCTACCGGAGCTACACCTATGATTTCTGGGGGAAGGCAGTCCCCGCCCCCCAGGCCTACGTCTGCTCCCGCGAGATTTACCTCGATCAGCTTGGCGCGGGTGCCCTTTCCAACGTACAGGACTTCTTCGTCGGCCCTGATAACATCATCTACCTAGTCGACACCGGCGGATCCCGAATCGTCTGTGTAGACACAGAGTGGAATGTCTTGAGGATCATCAGCAGCTTCGACAACAACGGTGTCGCGGACCAGCTGAAGCAGCCCGAAGGTGTCTTTGTCACGGACTCGGGCGAGCTGTATGTGGCAGACACTGCGAATGCCCGAATCGTCGTCTTTGATACGGTTTCATTTGATATGAAACGGATCATCGGACGGCCGACCTCAGCAGTTGAGGGCATCATAAGCGCCGACCTCGAGTACAGACCAATGAAGCTCGTCGTTGACAGAGCCGGCAGGCTCTACGTGAAGGCCAGGAATGTCTTTGACGGACTGCTGGAGTTCGACGCCGGCGGTCAGTTTCAGGGATTCATCGGAGCTCCACGGGTCGTTGTGAGTCCACTGGATATCCTCTGGCGGAGAATCGCCACGAAAGAGCAGCTGGACAGGATGAGCCTCCTGGTTCCGACGGAGTTCACAAACCTCGACATAGATGGCAAGGGGTTCATACTCGTCACAGTCGCCCAGGGATCCAATCAGAGCCATGAAGTGATAAGGCGCCTAAACCATTCGGGCCAGGATGTGTTGCGCAGACTCGGTTTTCAGAATCCTATCGGCGACGTCGAGTATCCGTACGCCTGGGAGAAGGTCACCATTGGCGGGCCCTCTGCGCTGGCGGATGTCGTAGCCAGGAACGACGAAACCTACAGCGTGCTTGACCGTAGACGCGGCAGAGTGTTCACGTACGACTACGACGGCCACCTCCTCTTCGTATTTGGAGCTTTGGGAGAGCAGGAAGGGACGTTCAAAGAGGCCACGGCGATCGACGCAGTCGGTGACAAGCTGCTGATCCTCGACAGAGTCAAGCGGCGGGTTTTCGAGTTCAGCCCCACTGACTACGCCAGGATGATCATGACGGCAATCAGGCTGCACAACGTAGGTGAGTACCAGAGATCGGCCGACCAGTGGGCAGAGGTGCTGAAGCTGAACGCCAACTACGACTTGGCTTATACGGGTATCGGCCGCGCGAAGATGCAGCAAGGGCTCTACGCCGAGGCCATGGAGAACTTCCGTCTGGGGAATGACAGAGAGGGTTACTCGAAGGCGTATGCATACTACCGCAAAGAGCAGGTAGACAAGCGCTTCGGGCGTTTCATGGCCGTCTTCATACCGGTCTGTCTGGCAGTGGTCTGGCTGACTCGGACGAAGCTCTGGAAGCAACTCTGCAGGCAGACACTGCAAACCCTTAGGCGTTACTCTGTGACTGAGGGACTGCTCTTTTCCTTCAGTGTGCTGTCCAAGCCGTTCGACAGCTTCTGGAGCATCAAGCACGAGCGGAAGGGGAATCTGCCGGCGGCAGCCATCATCCTTGCCCTGGTCGGCTGGACATACGCCTTCATGCGCCGGAACACTGGCTTCATTTTCAACACCACCGACCTCAGCAGAGTAAACTTGTACTCGGAGCTGGCGAGCGTCCTCGTGCCCGTAGGCCTGTGGTGTCTCGTGAGCTGGGCAATAACCACCCTGATGGATGGCAAGGGCACGCCTAGAGATATCGTTGTCTACACCGCTTACTCGCTGGTGCCGCTCATTATCGTGAACGTTCCGATGACTATCATCAGCAACTTCCTCATAAGCGAAGAAGGGGCTATGTACTACCTCATTCTCACGCTTGGGATCATGTGGGCTGGCGCGCTGCTCTTCATCGGGACGATGACAATTCACGACTACGGGTTTGGAAAGGCCGTGCTGGCCGGAGCTGTGTCTGCGCTGGGAATCGGTTTCGTGCTCTTCATCTCACTCTTGGCTGTGAGTGTGGCGGGCGCGGTGACGGCATTCATCAATGACATCTACACAGAACTGGTGCTGAGGCTGTAGGGAGGTTGGTGCGTAGATGCGCGGCAGATCGCCTGCACCGCTGTCAACTGGTTCATTCCTGTTCTCGCTGCTGGTAGTCGCTTGTCTGCTGCTGGTTGCCGCCAACCTGGCGCAGCCTTTGACCGCCTATGCGGACGCCAGCCTTTCGAAGATGAGGCTCGCAGCGTCCAACGAGTGGCTGGAGCTGTACATCGACGACGCGACCGCCGCTGTAGCAGTCAGAGAAGTTAAGACCGGGCACGTGTGGCATACTAACCCTCCGAACTGGGACAAGGAGGAGACGATTGCCAAGGGAGACGCGAAGCAGGCCCTGGGAGCGCAAATCCAGCTGACCTACTACAAGCCAGGAGATGTCGAGATCAAGATCGACAGCTACAAGGATTCCGTTCTTTTTGAGCAGCATGAGGTCACAGAGATTCCGGGGGGTATCCGAGTCACCTACCTGCTCGGCAGAGAGTACGGCGAGCGTGCGATGGTGCCCAACTTCATCAGCCGCTCGAGAGTCGAAGAGATACGGAACAGCCTTGGCAGTCAGTCCCTCGTGTCGGCGTTCGACAGCAAGGTTCTGAAAAACTACACCCTGGTCAAGATGGTGCCTCTTCAGCCCGGCGAAACCCCGCTTGGCATAGCCTCGGTCGATATCGCCGAACTCTTCTCTGGCCACAAGCTCGTCCCAGTCGAGACCACCATCAACGACACCCGGATGAGAGAACTGGTGCGGTCAGTTGTCCTGACCGTGCTGAACGGCCGATCGGAGCTCGAGGGCTTCGACGATCTGAAGAGAGAGCATTTCCTGCCGTTCATGGACAAGGAGTTTTATGTCTACACGCCATGGACTCCCCAGTTCTTGCTTGACTCGATCGAGGAAGCGCTCAAGGATTTGGGATACTTGATAGAGCAGAGGACCATCGACTGCGAGGAGTTCGGAATAGAGCCACCTCTCAGGAACATGGAGACGTTTGTCGTGCCGGTGGAGTACGTCCTCGAGGGAGATACGCTGCTGGTGCGCATACCAGTGAATGAGGTTCAATACCCCAGAGATGTCGTAGATGTGAGAGGCTCATATGGTCCAAAGGGCGGCCTTGTGACGTTTCCACTATGTTCGATCCGGGTCTTGCCGTACTTCGGAGCTGTGGGGAAGGCCGGATCCGGGTACATCTTTGTTCCCGATGGCAGTGGGGCGCTGATTAGCCTGAACAACGGCCGAGTCTCAGATAACGGCTACGCAGCAAGAGTCTACGGCAAGGACTACGGAGTCTCGCTTCAGAAGGAATCTACCAACGAGTCAGCCCAGATCCGAATGCCAGTGTATGGTCTCAAAGACGGCGACAAGGCTTTCCTGGCGGTCATAGAGGATGGAGCAGCTCTGGCGACTGTATACGCTGACATTGCCGGCAGAGTCACCTCATACAACACAGTTGGGCCGGCTTTTCAGGTGATGGAGCGAGCCTGGACTGCTTTGAGCGGCGACCCCACATTGACCCGCGGTGGGCTGTGGCGGACTGTAGACCAGGTTGCAGTCTACCAGAAGGAGATGTATGGAGGGGATATCAGGCTCCGGTACTGTTTCCTGAGCGGCGACGAGGCAGACTATGTCGGCATAGCCCGCCGATACCAGGAATATCTGGTCAACAAAGGAGTGCTGAAGCGGCGGATCAGCGGAGGAGACATCCCGCTGTTCGTGGAACTCATCGGCGGAATCGAGGTCAGGCGTTCCATCCTTGGTTTGCCGCTTAACGTGGTGGAACCGCTGACCACATATGCACAGGTGGGTGACATCGTTGATGCAGTTCTGGAGTCTGGCGTGTCGAACCTGAAGCTGAGATACACCGGATGGCTGGCCGGAGGGGTTCAGCACGCGTTTCCGGATCGCGTGAGACTCGAGGATGCTCTAGGCAACAGGCGGCAGTTCCAGGCACTCGTTGATCATCTCGAGGCACGCGGCGTCGAGTTCTACCCTGACGTCGCATTCCTCTATGTGTATCGCAACAGCCTCTTTGATGGATTCATCGCTGCTAGAGACGCTTCCCGAACACTCGACCGGCGAGTTGCGCAGATCTACGACCTCAGCCTAGCGACGTTTCAGATCGAGAAGGACAGGGCCTACGTGCTGTCGCCGAGGCGGCTGGAAAGCTTGGTCGACAGCTTCTTGTCGAGTTACGCAGGGTATGGCGTCAATGGCATATCTGTGAAGGACATGGGCGCCTTCGTGAACTCGGACAACAGGGAGAAAGCAGAAGAGTATGTCGGTCGGGAGGAGGCCTCTGAGATCGTAGCCGCACAGGCCGCGAAGATGGTTGATGCAGGGCTCAGTGTCATGACGGATGGCGGTAACCTGTACATGCTGCCCTATGTCGACGCGATCACTGGAATCCCGTACCGGAGCAGCGAGTGGGACATCATTGACAAGAGTGTTCCGTTCATGCAGATAGTCCTCCATGGTTTTATCGACTACGCCGGCAATCCGCTAAACCTCTCTGCACGGACTACAGACAGCATTCTCAAGCTTGTGGAGCTGGGGGCAAGTCCCCTGTTCACCTGGTGCTATGGCGACTCCGAGGCAGTCAAGAACTCAGACTATGACCACTTCTACGCACTGCACTACGGCGACTGGCTTGACAGCGCAACGGCTCTGTATGCCGCAATGAATGGTGTCCTCAGGGAAGTTCGTGAACAGACGATCATCGACCACGCAGAACTAGCGGAAGGCGTCGCACAGACGACGTACGCCAACGGATATTCAGTAGTGGTGAACTACAGCGAACAGGAGTACGAGGCCGACGGAGTGCTGGTGCCAGCGTTCAGCTTCCGCCTGCTGAAAGGGGTGGATTCGGATGAAGAGCAATAGAGGCCTGCGCCTTACTCTGGCACAGAGGGAGCGCATAACGGGAATGGTATTTGCGTTGCCCTTTGTGATCGGGTTCATCGCCTTCTTTCTCAGGCCGATCCTGCAGTCGCTGATCTTTGGCTTCAACGAGCTGGAGGTGCTGACGGGAGGGTACAACCTCACGGGCGTCGGCTTCCAGAACTTCCGCAAGGCTGTGCTCGAGCACCCAGAGTTCAACAGGGTGCTGTTCGAGACGTGTTTGAGGGTCGTGTCGGATGTGCCGCTTGTGCTGATGTTCAGCTTCTTCATGGCATCGTTGCTCAACCAGAAATTCAGGGGCAGGCTGTTTGCCCGCACGTTGTTCTTCCTGCCGGTCATACTGGCATCTGGAGCCATCGCCTCGATGGAGCAGTCCGACTACATGACCGCCGTCCTCCAGACCACCAGCTCTTCAGGCATATCCGGAGGATTTCTCGGTGCGGCAGCGCTGCGGTCGTTTATCGGGTCGATGAAGCTGCCAGAGCAGTTCCTGACCTACATCGTCGCTGCTGTCGACCGGATTCCGCATGTCATACGCGCTTCGGGGATCCAGATTCTCATATTCCTGGCTGGACTGCAGTCAATACCGCCCTCGCTGTACGAGGCGTCGACCATTGAGGGTGCGACAGGATGGGAGAGTTTCTGGCGGATAACGTTTCCCATAATGAGTCCCTTGATCCTGACGAACATCGTGTACACGATAGTGGACTCGTTCACCGCTGCCGACAACGAGCTCTTGACCCTGATACGGGAGACGGCGTTCGGCGGCATGGGCTTTGGAGTCAGCAGCGCGATGTCTTGGATCTACTTCGCAGCCGTGTCGTTGATTCTCCTGGCAATGGCGGGATCGACGTCGAGGTGGGTGATCTACTATGAGTAGGCGAGCGCTGAGAGGGCTGGTGCAGGGCAGGCCGAATGCGCCGGAGCTTCGGGTCCACGGACGGCCGCGCGCTCGGGAGATTGCAGTAAAGACTCAGAGAACGATCTGGAGTCTGGTGAGGGCCGGCCTCATCGTCGGGGTGGGGTTTATCATCATATACCCGCTCCTCGTGAAGATCGCCTCTTCGATCATGTCCCCGGAAGACCTGTTCGACAGCGTCGTGAAGTGGATTCCGAGGAGGCCGACCCTGCAGAACTACGTCATGGCCTTTACCTCCATGAACTACCCGAGGGCTCTGCTCAACTCGGTTACACTCGTGACGGTTGTGAGCGTTCTTCAACTCGCATCGTGCACATTGGTAGGATACAGCTTGGCACGGTATGAGTATCCAGGCAGGCGGTTGATCTCAGCACTGGCCATATTCACGCTCGTCGTCCCGCCACAGCTCGTGCTCATACCTACGTATCTCAATTTCCGGTTCTTCGATCTGTTCGGATTGATTCCCGGCGGCGGGATAAACCTGCTGGGAACCTACTGGCCGTTTGTGCTCACCGCGTCGACTGCATCCGGGCTTCGAAACGGCCTGTTCATCTTCTCGATGCGCCAGTTTTTCAGGAACATGCCGCGGCAGCTCCAGGAGGCGGCCTATGTCGACGGAGCAAGCCCGTTCAGAACGTTCGTGTCAGTGATGCTGCCAAACGCAGGACCGGCGCTGATCACGGTCTTTCTGTTCTCCTTTGTGTGGCAGTGGAATGATGTGTTCTACACCTCGATATTCACCGGAGGAAAGGCGGTGGAGCTCATGCCCTATGCACTGGAGAGTATCACCAGGTACGCTCGAGAAATGTACATCGAGAGGTACGGCATGGTTCCGGCTGGGCAGCAGCTCTCGCTGTTCCGCAACGCGGGGGCGCTGATGTACATCGCGCCCGTGCTGATCCTGTACGCTTTCCTCCAGAGGCACTTCGTGGAGGGCATAGAGAGAACAGGGTTGGTCGGATAGAGAACTGGTCGGGTAGAGAATTGGCCGGGTGGAGAACCGGCCGGGTGGAGAACCGGCCGGGTGGAGAACTGGCCGGGTGGAGACTCGAGACTCGGCCGTGGAGTGAAGACTCCTGAGTCAAAACACCGCATGGAGGTTTGCAATCATGAAAAGCCTTGCTCAGATCACGGTGGTGTGCTTGCTGATGATCCTGATCATGGATTGCATGGTCTGGTCGCTGGTCTGTCTGGCTTCAGATGAAGCCAGCACGCCGGGTGCCGGCCAGCCCGCCCATCCGCCGATAGTGCGCGGGTTCATGAGCGGACACATCAGGGAGGGCCACTTCCGAGACATGCGCGCCTATGGCGCCAACGTCGTGCGCCTTCAGATCGATGTGGTCAAGGAGATACAGACCATCTGGTGGAGGACTTTCTGGGATGCGTGGCCGTTGGTGCTGGACAGGATCGAGGGCTGGGTAAAGGATGCGATAGATGCGGGTCTCTGGGTGGTGGTCGACCTGCACAAGCCTCCGATACCGTATGTCGACTTCGAGCAGGCGGAACTGTGGAATCACCCCGACCTCGAGACTAACTTCTGCCGAGTGTGGCGGGATATTGCGGAGCGCCTGCTGCCATACAGGGATCACATCTACGGGTATGACCTGTACAACGAGCCCCTGGATCGCGGTCAGCTGCCGAGAGGACCGAAGCAGTGGCCGCCGCTCGCAAAGAAGATCATCGAAGCGATCCGAGAGGTTGACACTGAGACGTGGATCATATACGAGCCGGGACCGGGCGGCCTGTGGACCAACTTCATTGGGCTCGAACCCCTTGATGATCCCAAGGTCATATATAGCTGTCACTTCTACAGCCCGCAGACCTACACGCATCAGGGGGTATATGCTAAGTCTCTCGAAGAAGCAGAGAAGCAGATTGGCATCGACTACCCAGGCTTCATCGATGGGAAGCTCTACAACCGAAGGCTGCTTGAATCAGAGCTGTGGCCGGTAATCAGTTTTCAGCAGAAGTACAATGTGCCCATCTTTGCCGGCGAATTCAGCGTGGTGCGCTGGGCGCCTAAGGAGGGGGCTGTGCAGTGGCTCAAGGATGTGATCGACATATTCGAGTCGCACGGCTGGTCCTGGTGCTATCATGCCTTCAGGGAATGGCACGGCTGGAGCCTGGAGCACGATGAGACCTTCACCCTGCATGACGCGGTTGCCAATCCGACCAATGTGGAGACCGAGCGGGCGAAGGCGATAAAGGCGGCGCTGCAGAAAAACTGGGAGTAAGGTGGTAAGGTCATAAGGTCACAAAGTCGCGAAGGCTGTGATGCCTTCTGACTCGAGCAGCGTGGCCCCGCGGCCACGCTGCAGTGCGTCCGGCCCGGGGTTATCCAGTGATGGGCGGGCTGCGCTAGGGTCAACGACGGGACGGCCGGCAGGGCCAACGACAAGGTCAATCGTAGGTAGGACAGTAGGATTATTCATAGCAGTGACGAAGTGAGTCTGGTGGCTTACAGCTGCCTTACGATGTGCACCTGAGTGGCGCACCTAGACAGGAGGACAACGTCCATGAGCGCAACGGTAAACTGGGCCAATCCCTATGCCAATCGTGCAGGGAAGTGGCTGAAGGGCAATCTTCACACACACACCAGTCCCGCCAGCGGGTGCGGCAAGATCCCTTTAGACAGGACCCTCGAGCTATATGCTGATGCAGGATACGACTTCCTCTCCATCACCGACCACATGACACTCACACCGGCGAGCCATCCAGATATGGTTCTACTCCCGGGGATCGAATGGAACAACCCAGAGGGAGGCGGGCACACGTGCATAGTTGCGTGTGACGGCAGCATCCTTGTGCCGCACACGAAGACCGGCTCCCAGATGGAGTTGCTTAGTGATCTCTCTGCCAAAGGGGCGCTTTGCATCGTGAATCACCCTGAATGGCTCCTGAGGCCTCACTATAGACGGGAAGAGCTGGAGGCTCTGTCCGATTACGATGGAATAGAGATTTTCAACGGTGCGTGCCAATGGGCTCCCGGCTCTCATCTGTCCACGGATAAATGGGATTACGTCCTGACCAAAGGCAAGCGCGCGCTTGGGTTTGCCAGCGATGACTTCCACTCAGAGAGGCATGTGGGGCAGGGGTGGCTAATGGTCCGAGCAGAAGCCAAGACCCCTGAATCAGTGATGGCTGCCCTGAAGTCGGGCAACTTCTATGCCTCCAGCGGAGTGGAGCTTACCGACATCCGTCGTGAAGGCGACGTGATCACCGTTGAGAGTTCCGATGGTCAGGAGATCCAGGTGATTGGAAACGGTGGAAACATGCACCGCAGGGTCCGCGACCGTGCGATATCGGTTGACTTCTCTGAGCTGCCAGGCGTCTCTTACATCCGTTTCGCGATCTACGGTCAGGGTTCAGAGATGGCTTGGACACAGCCGTTCTTCCGTGAGGGGTAGAGTGGCTGAGATACAGGTCTGTGCAGGGCGACAGTCTGGGCTCCTGCTGGACCCTTGCGGCCGGTCCCGGCGGGACGATGAGATCGGTTCATGCGGGACGGTGGAGTGGTTTCGTGCGGGGACAGGATGGGTCGGTGCCGGACCATGGAGCGGGTGAGGTCGATTGCCTGAACTCCCAGATATCACGGTCTACGTAGAGTGCATTAAGGCACTTGCATGCGAGCAGGTTCTGGACGGGCTGCGGATAGGCAGCCCGTTCGTCTTGCGGACAGTTGAGCCTGCGCCGGCCGATTTCGCGGGGCGGCGACTCGTCAGCACCGAGCGCATTGGAAAGAGGATTGCACTCAGCTTTGAGGGCGGCTACTTCGCTGTGATTCATCTGATGATAGCCGGCCGGCTGCACTGGCGTCGGCCTGGAGCGGTGCTGCAGAGACGGCACGGCCTCTGTGCGTTCGACTTCCCCCAAGGAAGCTTGGTGCTCACGGAAGCTGGAACGAAGCGCCGAGCCTCGCTCCACCTTGTCTCCGGTCGCGATGCACTCAGGGCGTTTGATCGAGGAGGAGTCGATGTCCTGCGCTCGACGCCTGAGGCGTTCGCGGCTGCGCTGCGCAGTCGCAACAGAACACTCAAGCGAGCTCTGACCGACCCGGCCATCACAGACGGGATAGGCAATACCTACTCAGATGAAATCCTGCACAGAGCCAGGTTCTCGCCATTCAGGCTGACTGAGACGCTGTCTGATGATGACATATCCAGCCTGCATCAGGCCGCAGTCGACGTGCTCACTGAGTGGATCGACCGCCTGCGAGCCGAAGCCGGATCTGGATTTCCCGAGAAGGTCACAGCCTTCAGGCCGGAGATGGCTGTACACGGTCGGTATGGACAACCCTGCCCAGTCTGTGGTGCCAAGATCCAGCGTATAGTGTATACTGAGAATGAATCAAACTACTGCCCAGTATGTCAGACTGAGGGAAGGGTTCTGGCAGACCGTGCGCTCTCGAGACTGCTCAAGGAAGACTGGCCGCGGACCCTCGACGAGCTAGAGAAACTGGCCGGGGGCGGGGAAGGCGCACCATGAGTCTGACTGACGCGTCAACGGCGAGGGTGGCTCACCGCCAGTCTGACTGACGCGTCAACGGCCAGGGCGGCTCACCGCGAGTCTGACAGACGCGTCAACAGCCAGGGAGGCTCACCGTGAGTCTGACTCACGCATCGAAGGCCAGCGCGGCTGACCATGGGTCTGACCGACACATCGACAGCCAGGGAGGCTCACCGTGAGCCAAGCAGACTCATCAGTAGTTAGGCAGGCTCATCATGGGCCATAGAGACTTACCAAGGAGACACACACATGGCTTTCGCTCTCTTGTTCGCACTGACGATCGTGTTAGCGATTATAGCGTCCAATTGGGGTGTAATAAGAAGAACCTACTTCGGACCCCATGGGCCCAGGAATGCGCTCGCACTGCTGCTGGCGCTGGTCAGCGCTGTGCTGACCGCTGTGACGTTCTTCGCTGTACGCTGGCTCTACCTTCCAGGCCCAGACGAGACTCCGCACTGGTGGCGTGCGTTTCAGGGGCTGGACGCGTTCCTGGTGACGTTCTTTTTTGTCCTGACTGGAGCGCTGTTCTTCTACTACAAGTCGTGGTATAGGCGCAGTCCCATGCGACGCTTCACTCCGGTCACCTTGCTGCAAATGAGCATCACCGGTGCCGCCGGGCTGTCTCGCGTGACATCGACCGGAGGGGATGCCGCGAGCGCTTGGTGTTTCGCTGTTCTTCTTGTGATCGGCCTGGCCGCCTTTGTGTTCTTCGTTGTCAGATATGGCAGACTTCTCATTCAAGACCTGAAAGAGTTCGGAAGATCTATAGACGAGTGACTTGAACTGGTCGCCACTAGAAAGGGAGAAAGGAGGTGTGGCGGTGAGACCTCCTCCAATCCCAATATCGCGTCTCTTGGCTGTCGTTTGTCTCCTTCTTGGGCTGGTCGTGTCCCCCCAGGTGTGTGGCCAGAATGTCGCGTTCGCGTCCGACGTTGTGCTTCGCTCTGTGGGACTCCCGTGGGGCGACGAAGTGCTCTTTGAGTGCCCCTCTGACTGGCCTATCGCCCTCATCATTGCCG
>JAAYAB010000185.1 GCA_012719595.1 Bacillota bacterium | reverse complement strand
TTGTGCAGTGACTTCAGGAGCGGTCTGCGCCCGTGTGCGCATGCTATCGGCCATCGACGAGTAATAGGAGTGCAACTCCCCAGGGGTTCCGCCCTATCTGCTACGGCTGGAAGTACGACCAGCACGCAGGATGTGAACCTGTTGTCAGAGAATTCAGCGAGAAGCACGGACCTGACTTCGACCAGGTCACATATGTGACCGTTATGAACGGGCTGGAGTTGCATGTCTTCGAAAAGCAAGCATCCGCTTAGTGATGCAGCCTCTCCACAAAGCCGCTTCTGCAGGATTCGGAGAGTTAGCACAAAGAACCTGGCTCTTTTGCAAGGGGAACGACAGCCGTGACCACTACAGCAGTGCAAGACAAAGGAGATGGTCTCGTGACAACATCGGTGAACTGGTCTAATCCGTATGCTGATCGGAGAGGCAGATGGCTGAGAGGGAACCTCCATACGCATTCTAGCCCGGCCAGCGGGTGTGCAAGGGTGCCGTTGGAACGGACGCTTGAGCTCTACTCGAAGGCGGGTTATGATTTCTTGTCCCTATCTGACCACATGACGCTCACTCGCACTCCGTCCGATTGCAGCGGTCTAGTGTTCATCCCCGGAATGGAGTGGAACGCCCCCGACGGCAGCGGGCATACAGGCATCCACTCATGCGACCCTGGCGTGATCGCCCCTCACGCAGAGACCATATCGCAGCAAGAGCTCCTCTACGTGCTCTCCAACCAAGCGGCACTGTGCATTCTCAACCATCCTGACTGGCTGTTGAGGCCCCATTACCGCCGCGAGGAGCTGGAGGCGCTGTCTGGCTACGACGGAATAGAGATCCTCAATGGAAGCATCAAGTGGGATCCAGGCCGCGAGATATCTACAGACAAGTGGGATTACCTTCTCTCAAAGGGGAAGCGGGTCTTGGGATTTGCGAGCGATGATTTCCATAGCGAGCATCACCTTGCGCAAGGGTGGATCGTCGCTCGAGCCGAGTCTGCAACGCCAGAGGCGATATTCGCAGCTCTGAAGTCCGGCAACTTCTACGCTTCGAGCGGCGTAGAGCTAGTCGATGTGTGGCGTGACGGCGATGTGATCGGCGCGGAAAGCGTGGATGGACAGGAGATACGTGTAGTAGGCAACGGCGCCGGTGTCCTTCACATAGTCGAGGATCGAGCTGCAACCGTTAACGTGAAGGAGTTCAAGACTGACTATCTGCGGTTTGAGATCTATGGCCGAGGATCGCAGATGGCATGGACTCAGCCGTTCTTCATTGACGAAATGTGATATCGTCGCATCTGGACTACCTATCCAGAGAGCGTCCTTGAAAACGCTGGGCGTGGTTCGGTCGGTGCGCACGGCATCAGCCGAGACCACGCCTCTCGTTCAGTTGATTGCCTGTAGCCTTGCGGCATAACAGCAAGATATGGGCCCCTGTAGAGCACGCCATGTTCTCAGGAAGCATGCTGTCAATGACACCGAAGTGAGGCTGTCATTCCCCTGGACAAGCCCCACGAAACTCGAACGTCGAAACGATTGACATAAACATGTCCTTGATCCATAATATAGAAGAAAGCGATTCAGAAGCCCTACGGTTGCCGTGGGCAGGACCGATCATAACAAGGCGCTCACAGGCACTGCAGCTTGGACACTGCTCTGGATGATTGGCCGCC
>JAAYAB010000184.1 GCA_012719595.1 Bacillota bacterium | reverse complement strand
GTCCCAGCCACCCCAGACGAACATCGCTGATTTCATCTTGCATGCACTCCTCTGACAGAATCCTCTCGCAAGGCCCTTTGGTGCGGTCCCCTGAAATGGCCTGCAGGCGCAGTCCTTTGTCACAGTCCGCCGACTTCATCCTGGAGCCTCGCTGAGAGCAGGATCTACCATAGGCGGAGTTCGACGGGCTTGCATGGGTTCCTTCACAGTTGACAAACCTGGAAGCCAGTGGTACCATTTGAGTTACTAAATCGTTATCGTAAGAACGGCTCCGTCCTAACTTGTGTGCAGGGACCACGAACGTCTTCTGTCTGTCTAAAGATCATGAGCGTCTTCATCCATCTCGCAGGGTAGTGAGGCAAACGTCCTGAAGACGTCTCCGCATTCCGGAATCAAAGGGTAGTGAGACCAGTTCATGCTGGAGCAACAGTCCAGGCTGGCAGAGCCGTAGGGTCGCGCGCTGGCGGAGTGCACATTGGCCGGCTTGACCACAGTGACAGAGAAGGGGCGTAGCTAGTGTGACAATCAACAAGACAGGCGGGGAGACTTGCAGACTCAGAGGCGTCGTTTTCGATCTGGACGGTGTCCTTGTCGTGACTGACCGGTACCACTACCAGGCTTGGAAGGAGCTAGCCGACGACCTGGGCCTTCCGTTTGACAGCAAGATCAACCACCAGCTGAGAGGCGTGTCGCGGGAGGAGAGCCTGCAGAGGATCTACGGCTCCCGTCCGCTTCCGCCGCCGGAGGAGTTCAAGGCGCAGTGCGACAGGAAGAATGAAAGGTACAAGGAGCTCATTCGTCAGATGGATGAGAACGATGTCCTCGAGGGAGCAGCCGAGCTTCTGATCCAATTGAGAGACGCAGGCGTAAAGAGCGCTGTCGCTTCTTCCAGCAAGAACGCGAGAGAGGTAGTCGAGAGGACCGGCCTGCACCGATACATCGACTTCGTGGCGGATGGAAACAGTATCACGCGAGCGAAGCCCGATCCTCAGGTGTTCCTGGTAGCGTGCGAAGGGATAGGATGCCGGCCTTGCGAGTGCGTGGGAGTTGAGGATGCCGAAGCGGGAGTGGAGGCTATCAGGCGAGCAGGGATGGTAGCCGTGGGAGTGGGTGCGCAGGCCAAGGATGCTGACTGCTGGGTACAGACTGTCGGCGATTTGTCCGTCGACCTCCTAAGGCGCCTGGTGGAGCGGCTGCCAGAGAACCGCAAGAACTGTTAGGTAAGAAGGAATGAAGAACCCTTCACAAAACAAGTGCAGTGTGACTAAAACGTTTGAGCTTGTCACAATGTCATTCGGATGTGATCGAAGCCTATGTCAGTCACAATCAAGGACATAGCAAGGGAAATCGGCATATCCGCCTCGGCGGTGTCCAAGGCGATAAACGGATATTCGGACATCAGCGAGGAGACCAGGCAGCGTGTCCTGGAAGCAGTCAGGCGGATGGGCTACACTCCGAATATCCTTGCGCGCGGCCTGA
Organism: Bacillota bacterium; assembly: GCA_012719595.1. Lineage (GTDB taxonomy): Bacteria > Bacillota > DTU014 > DTU014 > DTU014 > JAAYAB01. The sequence goes on along the minus strand of JAAYAB010000184.1, from coordinate 1,752 downwards.
TAAGGCGGCAGACGAACACCATCGGCCTGTTCGTTTTGAGCCGCTCCAACAAGGGATTCTCTCATTCGTTTTCATCAGAGGTCATCGCCGGCATCATGGACTGCGCAGGCGTGCGCGGTTACGAACTCTTGCTCTACAGCACCAATGGTCCGACGCCCGGCAAGCAGGTCTCATATCGCGGCTTGTGCCACGAACGCCAAATCGACGCCGCCATATTCATGGGTCTGCGCACGGATGATCCGGGCATCGAGGAGCTGAAGACGGTCGATTTTCCCGTGGCGACACTCGATGTTCCGATCAGAGGAGGCAAAGCGATCTGCGTGGGTGGAGACAACGTCGAAGGGGCGTATATGGCCACTTCGCACTTGATTTCCATAGGTCATCGCAGGATCGCATACATCAACGGACACGCACAAGCCATAGTCAGCCAGGAGAGACTGACCGGCTACCTGCGCGCCCTGAGCGACAACGGAATACCGGAGGACAATTCTCTGGTCGTCGAAGGCGCGTTCACTGAAGAGAGCGGGGCGGAGGCCACGAAACGTTTGCTCGGTCTGCCGAATCCTCCGACTGCCGTGTTCGCGGCCTGCGACTCGATGGCCATCGGGGCCATGAGCGTTGCGGCCATGAGGAACCTGAAGGTGCCTGACGATCTGGCAGTGGTAGGGTACGATGATATCCCTCTCGCAGCCGTGGCTGAGGTCCCGCTGACCACGATCCGGCAGGACGGATATGCCATCGGATACAAAGCAGCTGAAGTAGTGATCAATGATATTGAGCGGGGCAGCACTGCGGCACGACGAGTTCTCATGGGAGTGGAACTGGTCGTCAGAGAGTCGTGCGGGGCCCGCAAGAAGGGCCTGTACAGGGGAAACACAGGGATCAAGCAGCGCGTCTAGCGGCTGCCAGATGCTGCCGCCGATAGGGCTTTGAGCGAAGAGCCATACCCCGGGGCAGGGCAGGGTTTGAAGGAAGTGCTGTCAGAAGTCTCTAAAACGTCTAGTCCAACCACAGAGCATGGGCTGAGAATCTGTGCGCTGACAGCGTGGGCTGACAGAGCGTGCTGATAGAGTGCTCTGACAGAGTGTGCTGACAGGTTTGGTGACAGTCGGCATTGAGAGGTCTCGCAACCACATACCCTCGCAACTACATATGTACTTTTCGGACAAACCCCGAGAAGTGCCTCGCGTTACACAACCCGTAGCAGGATAAATGCCGTGGTAATTGATCTCAAGAGTGAAAGTCTCGGACCCCCATAACGCTCTTGTACGTACAACGCTGTCAAATATAGGAAATGTGATGGGTGACAATGTACGTACAGTAGCGTTACGGGTATCCTAGAGAATCACCCTTGGTGGTTATTGGATTGAGATTATGTCAGCTAAACTAGGCTGGGAGAATCAGTAAAGTGGTTTCTGCGCGCGCAGTTCTCATATGAATTTGAGAGGGATACGTGCATGCGCGCAGTCGGCTGCGTTCATCTTGGCATGTTGTTCTAAAAGTGCTATCCTCTTATTAGTCTGGGCATTTGCGGCGGCCTAGCGGCACAGCCACGGCGATGGCCTAGCGGTACAGCCACAGCGACGGCGTGGGCGACCGCATCGCACTGGCCGCGTTGCGACAGCACAGGACTTGGAGGGGCGAAGCCAATGGTCAAGATGGTGGTCAACTCGGACATCAGGAAGGGCACGATCAGCAGACATATCTACGGGCATTTCTCCGAGCACTTGGGCAGGTGTATCTACGAAGGTT
>JAAYAB010000183.1 GCA_012719595.1 Bacillota bacterium | reverse complement strand
GCCCAAGCCCCTGCCCAGACGCCTGCCCAAGCCCCTGCCCGACCTGCCTGGCGTTGAGGACGTCGGCCCCCTCGCTCATTCGGATGTCGAGTTCATCGCGGTCAAACAGGTTTACCGCAAATCCGTACTGCTGGCTCTGAACGTTAACCTGGTAGATGCCTGTGTCAAAGGTATCTGGGTACAGGAAATGGTCGCCGGTCACGTCAAACGTGCGAACGTCTCCTGACGGGAGCGTCACAGTGACAGTGACTGCTGCGTCTGGGTTGGCCGAGCTCGACTCGATCGGAACGACGATCGGCTCGCCGGGGCTCAGCTGCCGCACGTCATCCCTGCCCTCGATCATGTGGAATACGAGGTTTGAGATCAATATCGGGAAGCTCGCTGACCCGACGAACACTCTCGCGGTAAACGGGAAGCCGAAGTAAGCATATTGATACCGGCCCTCTCTGCCAACCACTGCCAGCGGCCCGGATGTGCCGTAGGCGATCACTGCCGCATCAGAAGCAGGGTCAAGAATCTGCCCTGTTTCCGCTACCAAAGCTCTCTCATCCACGAATCGCATTATCGGGTGGGACTCGTCGATGTACACCATCTTTGCGTACTCATACTCGTCGAGCACCCGCACCTGTCTCATTCCGAGTGGCGCGTTGATGACCACTGTATCTGCGGTCAGAGTGGATCCCGGGGACACGCCATCGTACACGACAAGGTCGTATCCGAAAGGTGCCGTAGCCTGAACGTCACCCGGAAGCCTGGCGTTGACACGCAACCCGGGTATTGCTGACAGAGCAAGGTAGAGGTTCTTGTTGTCTTTAGTCACCAGCAGGACGCTGCGGTTTCTGGAGCTGCGGGCGACAGTCTGCGCGCTGTTGTCCAAGTGCAGGCCGTCGTCAAGGAGAATATCGAGGCGCACGGGCGCGGTCGAAATGGACTGGAGCGCTTGTGTGATCACCCTTCTCTCCTGAGGCGCGAGGTCGATGTATTCTGACTTGATGACTCTGGCACCGTGGTACATGACCGTCTCAAACACTCTTCGCTCCCGGCCGAAGTTCTCCACGACAGCGAACACTTCGCCGGGACCCTCTCCGTATGCAGGTCTGCGGATCTCCAGCGATGTTATCGCGACATTGTCTCCGCCTCCGCCCACAGAGAAGACATCGATCGGTATGCTCTTCAGAGCATCGAAGTCTACGCGCCTTTGGTCCAGCCGGAAGTTGCCGTCTGTGAACAGCGCCACAGTCACGGCCTGCGAGCGATCCTGTGCAACCGCTGTCAGGAGTGAAACGAGGCTTTCGGGATCAGTGGAAGTGTTTCTGACCTTGAGCTCGGATATGGTTCGCTCGACTGAGGCCAGATCGCCGGTATAGTCGAGAAGCCTGGTCGTAGTAGAGCTCATCTCAAAGAGAGCCACTTCTGAGTTGTCTCGAAGCGCGCGCAGGTAGGAGACGGCAGCTGCCTTTGCTGCGGCCAGCCTGTCCGGCTTGACGTCCGTTGCAGCCATGCTCGCGGACGTGTCGATGATCATCAGGTATCTCTGCGGCCGCAGTATCATCTTGTCGACAAAGAAACCTGAAAGGACGAGAGTGCAGACGATCACGACGAGCACCTGAACGATCAGGAGCAGGTTGCGGATCAAACGGTCCCAGGCAGAGTGACGGCCTGCCACCGTCAGCGCCTTCTGCCAAAGGACGACGGAGGAGACTGCGATTTTCGTGCTCTTCGGACGGAAAACGTGATACAGCACGATCACAGGTATAGCTGCCAGCGCCAGCAGATAGATGGGTGTAGCGAACCCCATACCGAGTCGGATCCTCCCAATCGACCAGTTCCTATCAACTCAGGCCTCGCCTGCAGATCAATGCAGGTGTCCCCTGCAGATCATTGCAGGCGCCTCCTGCAGATCGATGCAGGTGTCTCCTGCAGATCATCGCAGGTGTCTCCTGCAGATCGACGCAGGCGTCTCCTGCAGATCGCCACAGATATCCCCTTCAGCTCAACGTAGGTATCCCCGAGCTATCAATGTCTGAAACACAACCTCCCGGAAGGGCGTCGTGTTGACCAGCCTTATGTACTTCACGCCGTAAGACTTGCAAAAACCCTCGATCTCCCCAAAGAACGCCTCGAGGGTGGACTGATAGTGCTTGAGCAGCCTGGGTCCGACAGGCACATCCTTCGCCTCTTCTGTCTCCGAATCGACTACGCGCACATCTCCCTTGAGGCTTGGGCTGATCTCTGTGGTCTCAAGAGTGTGGAACAAGTACACGTCGTGCCTCTTAGCGATCAGGTGTCTCAGACCCACCTGGTAGTCTTCAGGGAAGAGCAAGTCCGATATCGCCACGGCAACACCTGGCACCTTGGACCTGGCTGCTACAGATGCGCACGCGGCATTGAAGTCAGTCTCCGACCCGGCAGGGTGATCGGCCTTCAGAAAGCGCACGACCTCCGGTATGAAGCGCTTTCCTCTGAGCGACGACAGACTCTTGACTCCGCCTGAGTCGAAGAGCGATACTGCGCAGCGATCTCCGCCGGAGAGGACGATGTACGCCAGCGCCGCTGCAAGACGCCTGGCGAAAACGAGCTTACTGGGATTGCCAAACCTCATAGAGCGGCTGTTGTCGATGATGAAGTGAACCTCGAGATCCTCTTCCTCTTTGAACAGCTTGATCAGGAGCTTCTCGACGCGGGCGTAGACGTTCCAGTCGACATACCTCACGTCGTCTCCGGGCGAGTAATCCCTGTAGTCGGCGAACTCAACGCTGCTCCCATGCTTGACACTTCGCCGTTCGCCGTGAAGCTGTCCGCGAACGTCCCTGTTTACGACCAGAGACAAACGGTCAAGGCCCTTGAAGAAGTCGTCGCTAAATAACTCTTCCAAACCTCTTCTCGCCTCGCTTCCTCACCTCTTCGAGCACGTTCTGGATCACGGCGTCCGGAGTGACGCCATCCGCCTCAGCCTCGTAGTTGAGTATCACCCTGTGCCTCAGAGCGGTCAGCGCGACATCGTTCAAATCCAGATAGCTGACATAATGCCTGCCGCTCAGCACTGCTCTGACCTTTCCGCCGAGAACCATCGCCTGAGCACCCCTCGGGCTGACGCCGAACCTTACGTACTTCTTGACCAGATCAGTGGCTTCGTCGCTCTCCGGGTGGGTCGCGAGTATCACGCGGCTGGCGTAGTTGTACACGGGAATGGACACGGGCGTGCGCAAGAGGATCTGCCTAAGCCTCAGCAGGGTCGGCCCGTCCATGACCTGCCTCACGCTTATGTCCGCTCCCTCGGTAGTCCGCCTCAATATGGTCGTCATCTCTCCCAGGGACGGGTATCCTACATTGACCTTGAACATAAACCTGTCGAGCTGGGCCTCAGGCAAAGGATAGGTGCCCTCGAGTTCGAGCGGGTTTTCCGTAGCCATCACCAGGAACGGCTGGCTGAGGACGTGGCGCTCGCCGAACACAGTGACGCTTCCCTCCTGCATCGCCTCAAGGAGTGCTGACTGGGTTTTCGGCGTCGCGCGGTTGATCTCGTCAGCGAGGACGATGTTGGCGAACACCGGTCCAGGCCTGAACTGAAACGCGCGGCCGCCTCCCGCCGTTTCCACCAGCATGTTGGTGCCTGTGATGTCCGAGGGCATCAGGTCCGGAGTGAACTGTATGCGAGAGAACGACATGTTCATGACCTGGCTCAACGTGCGAACGAGCAGCGTCTTGCCGAGTCCCGGGACGCCTTCGAGCAGGACATGCCCTCCGATCATCATCGCGATGAGCACAGTGTCCACTACCGTCTCCTGCCCCACGATGACGCGGCCGATCTCTTGCTTGACTCTGTCAAACATCTCGCGCAGTTCTGAGAGGAGCTCCTCATCGCCGGCCTCTACTGGTCCAGGTTCGACCTCATCCAACGCGCTCTCCGGCTGTTTCACGTCTGCTCGCAGTTCGTCGTCCATATAGACCATCCTCCTGCTACTACTTCAGGCCACAGACCGTCCCCTGCTGCTACCTCAGGCCATCGAAGTAATCCGAGATTATCTGCTTGTATCTCTCCGGGTATTCACCTTCGGGTATCTGGCCCTCATACGCTTCGCCGAACGAGCCCTCGATCTCACCTGGCGCCACTGCCCGCACTTCCCCGCCGGCCGGAGATCCAAGAACCGTGGAGAAGGTCAAGTCCAGCTCGCTGCCTTCGCCGGGCAGCCGGTGATCCACGTAGGTTCGGTAGCCCTCTACCGGACTCGAGGGGCTGCCGAAGAGGTCTCCTCCCACGCCTGACCCGATCCCCTCTGAAGGTATGCTCATCTGGCCATTTTCATCGTCTGTAATGGACCCGTAATAGCCTCCTCCTTCATTCGGATCTCCCTCTTGCGATCCGCTGCCAACGCCGATACCTTCCATCATTTCGATCTGGAAGCTTCCCTCACTCGGTCCTTCGGGTTCGTAGTAGTTTCCGCCCTGCTGCAGTGCCCTCTGAGAGCGGAGGAACTCCATTGCCTGCTCGCTAAGCTGGTCTCTGCCTCTGTACATGAGGTCCTGAATGCTGTCCTTCCTCAATGCATTGAGCGATCGCTCCGCCACTTCAGAAACCCGGTTCAGGTCTTGGCCTTGCTGCAGCTGGGACTGCATTTCAGAGACGAGGCGCTCAATCAGCTCTTTGTCTTCCTGGCTCAGCTGGTCCTCGGACACGCTCAGGAGCTGCTGAACTGCTTCAGTGAGTTCCTGAGCTGTGCGAAGCCGCTGCTGCGCAGCCAATTCCTGCAGGTCTCTCGTCTTCTGCGCCATCTCATCAAGGGCACGCTTCAACGCAGCGTTCTGGACACCCTTGCTCTCCTGTTCTTGCCGGAGCCGCTCAATCTCCTCGAGCAATTCCGCGAGCAGCTGATCGTTCGAGGACCTCAGACGGTCAGACCTTTCTCCTATCCCTCTCGTCAGCCTGAGGAGCTCGTCCTGAAGGTAGCTCGGGTCGATCGTCTTTGCATCCATCCTTCTCGACAGCTCCCTGGCCTTCTCAAACAGCTCTTTGTCCTCCTCACTCACGCTCTGGTCCCTGGTCGCCCTGAGCAGAGTGCCTTCGAGTTCTCTGGAAAGCCGCTGCATGTCCCTGAGGAGGAACGGGTCCTGATCCTCGCTGACCAGTCTCGCAACCGGCACGAAAAGCTCGATGGCGATGAGAATCGCGAGCGCGAGGACTGTGTAGCGCCATAGCCTGGGCAGCTGTATGCCGATGATCTGGCCGTCGGGAGTGGAGTTGAGTATGCCCACCGTGCTCTTCAGAAAGGGGCCCAGATAGAGCGGATCTATCTCGTCAGGCCTTCCCAGGAAGTCGACAGCACTCTCAATCCGGCCGGGCTGACCGATCTCACGATCGATAAAGGACGCCAGCTCCAAGTCAGACACGGGGCGCACCAATGTCCAGACCAGGCTTGCGAACACCACAAACTCGACAGCGGTCATCAGGGTGTTCGATGAGCGCAGCTCCGCCGGCAGGTACACCAGCTTCCCCACGAGGACCACCGCAGCTGACACAGACAACACAGCAGTCAGTCCCAGCAGAACGGACTCCATGAAGAGAAGCAGGCGGAACCTGAACTTGAGCCGGAACATCTTCCGTCTGATCGCTTGGCGATGCCAAGCCAGTTGCGGATGGTCCATCCCCAGGTCCTCCCGTCGGAAGAGCGCTATATGTACAGAGGCCGACCGCGATACCGGTCGGCCACAGGTCGATTTCGGGTGCCCTCTATCCGATTGAGGTCAAGACTAGAACAAATTCCCCATGCTGAAGTGCAGTCTGCCTCCGCCCTGGGTGAATCCATAGTCAAGCCTCAACATGAACCCGGGCACTAAAGTGAACCTAACGCCCACGCCGTAGCTCAGCTTGAGCCCATCAAGGCTCATAGGAACGCCCTTGGAGAAGGCGTTGCCGGCATCGACGAACACGACTCCCTGCAGCTTGTCGGCTAGATCAAACCTGTACTCGACATTGAGCACTACCATCTTGTCGCCGCTGAACTCGTTTTCGCTGTATCCTCTCAGGGTATTTGTGCCGCCGACCCTGAACAGCTCTTGCGAAGGCAGATCTCCTGAAGACATCCCAACCAACAGCCTGGCACCCGCAACCTGCGTAGGTCCGACGCTCACGAGCCGGCTGACAGCGAAGTGATACTTGGAGAAGTTGAAGTCGCCGCCGAGCAGGCCTCCGGCGTACTCCACGCCACCGGAGATCTCTCCTCCGCTGGTCGGATTGAAGAAGTCGTCGCGGGTGTCTCGGACGACATCCACTGATATGCTATGTTTCCGCCCTCCAACAGTGACCCCAGGAGGCACAGCTCCGGTCCACTCGTTGCGAGTGTCCTCAATCGTCAGCTTTCCGAACATCGACGTGTATAAGTCGAGCCACTTCCCGAGTCCGAACGTGCCGCCTTTGCGCTTCTCAACATAGGGAACGCTCTGGCTCTCCCTTTCACGGTAGGTGTCGTACAGGCTCGTCTCCAGCGAGAAGTCCGTATTTCCGAGCCTCGGCGCTCCGTAGGCGAGTTCGTAATAGCGCCCCTTGCCGCTGAGCTCCACCGAAACGTGCGCCTTGTAAGCTCTGCCGAGGAAGTTGTCATCAGCCAGTTTGAGCTCAAGTCCGACTCCTTCTGCCGAACTCCACGACAGCGCTCCGTTGAAGTACGCCGTCTTTTGCTCCATGACCTCAAAGGTCACGTCGACATCGGTCGAGTCCTCTCGAATCTTGGGTATGATGGTCACGTCTTCAAAAATGCGCAGGTTGTAGATTCGTCGAGCATCCTCCTGGAGCTTCCGTGCGTTGAAGAGATCCCCGGGCTTGGTCTTGATCTCTCTCCAGATGACCTCTTCCTTGGTCTTCTGGAACCCGGTCACATATATGCTGCCGACCCGGCCCTCTTCTAGAACCACGCTGAGGAAGCCGTCGTCGGTAATCGCTGGGTCGCCCAGGCCTAGGCCGACGATATACCCGTCCTCGCCATACTTGTCAACTATCGACTGAAATGCTGTATCGAGTTCATTCCTGTTGATCGCCACGCCTTTTTCGAGGGACACCAGAGCCTCTAGTTCAGAGGAACTGTAGATGGTGTTCCCTTCGAAGATCATTCCCCTGTAAGGAGGCAGCTCTTCCACTCGGTAAGTCAGTCTGACTCCTCCCAAGAACTCGGACAGCGATGGGACTACGCTCTGGAAGTAGCCCATGGCGAAGATCTCATTAGCTCCCTGCTGTATTACTTCATCAGTGAGCTCGATCCCCGGCCTGAGAGTGATAGCGTCCCTGATCTGATCTGTGGGAATCGTTATGTTTCCTATGATGGACACAGTCGATAGGTTGCCGTAGGACTCTGCCACTGCGGCGGGCAGTAGTGATTCCTCGGGCGCCGCGGGTTCGTCCGAAGCGGTTTCATCGGCGAACACGGGACAGGACATCAGCAGCATGATGACTATCGCTGCGATGGTGCAAATGCCAGTACGACTGATGCGCGATCTTAGCCACTCACTGCGCATAACTCACTCCAACCTTTCGGTGCTATTAGTCGGACACATACGTGTCCAAGATTCCCTACTATCTGCCGGTTCCGAGCACCATAGCTCATTATTCTCTACCTTTCCTCCATTTCCTTCACTTCCGGCACGAGCACAGAACCTGGCAAGAGAGCGCGTCAACGGGCAACGTAGTGGGAACCCGGAACTAGAGTTCCGATCTGCTCGTCTGTATAAAGGCGAACCATGCTCTGTGGGAGGATGTATGATGGCAGTCGACGTTGGAAGCGACATCAACCGCGCCGTCCAGGAAGAGAGCCGTTTCGTTCAGGACCTCACTGCGGAAATCGGGAAGGTAATAGTCGGACAGCAATACCTGATTGAGCGCCTGTTGATCGGCCTGCTTGCGGACGGGCATCTTCTTCTCGAGGGGGTGCCGGGTCTCGCGAAGACCCTCGCAGTCAGGACTCTGGCAGCGGCAACAGAGGCCAAGTTCCAGAGAATCCAGTTCACGCCCGATCTCCTTCCGGCTGATCTCATCGGCACTCTCATATACAATCCGTCCTCTGGTTCCTTCAATACACGAAAAGGCCCCATCTTCGCAAACATCGTCCTGGCCGACGAGGTTAACCGGGCGCCTGCAAAGGTCCAGAGCGCTCTGCTGGAGGCTATGGAAGAGCGCCAAGTGACCATTGGGGATGAGACGTATCCGCTGGATCGCCCCTTCCTTGTGCTCGCGACGCAGAATCCTCTCGAGCAGCAGGGAACCTATCCTCTGCCTGAAGCTCAGTTGGACAGGTTCTTGATGAAGCTCAAGATCACATATCCGACTAAGGAGGAGGAGAAGGAAATCGTATCCCGCATGGGGCGGATCGAGAAGTCGATATCCGTCAGACCAGTCGTCTCTCTCGAGGACATCCTGCGGGTGCGAAGAGTCGTCGACAGCATCTACATAGACGACAGAATTCAGGACTACATCCTCGACATAGTGTTCGCCACCAGAAAGCCGTCGAGCTACGGAATTGACATGGACAACTTCGTAGAGTTCGGCGCATCGCCCCGTGCCTCCATAGCGCTGTCGATTGCGGCCAAGGCCCATGCTTTCATCAAGGGGCGAGGATACGTAGTTCCTCACGACATCAAGTCCATTGGTATGGACATCCTCAGGCACAGAGTAGCAGTCAATTACGAAGCCGAAGCCGAGGGCATGTCCTCTGAAGACCTGATAAATGCGGTTTTTGATGCCGTCCAGGTTCCGTGATGCTCTCGGAATGGTGATTCAGGATGTTGAGAAAAGAGATACTCGAGAAGGTCAGGGGCATACAGATCTATGCCAGGCGTCTCGTAGCAGATATACCCAGCGGCCACTACTCGAGCGCGTTCAGGGGATCGGGCATCGAGTTCGAGGAAGTCAGGGAGTACCAGCCGGGCGACGACATCCGGACAATAGACTGGAACGTCAGTGCACGAATGGCGTCTCCGTACGTCAAGCGATACGTCGAAGAGCGAGAACTGACGGTCATGCTCGTCGTCGATCTCAGCCTGAGCCAGTCGTTCGGCACGAGTGCGATGAGCAAAGCAGATGTTTCCACTGAGTTGTCCGCAGTCCTCGCCATGCTAGCCATTGAAAACAACGACAAAGTGGGCCTCATAACGTTCTCGGACCGAGTCAACCTCTTCGTGCCCCCAGGCAAAGGACGCAAGCACGCCCTCAGAATCATCAGGGAGATCCTCTGCTCTGAACCGACCGGCCGCGGCACTGATCTGGGCGGTGCGCTGGACTACCTGAACCGGGTCATGCGCAGGCCGACCGTGGCGTTTCTCATATCGGACTTCTATGCATCGGACTTCGCAGGAGCGCTTCGGCTGGCATCGCGAAAACACGATGTCATTGCCCTCAGGATAGTGGATCCGTTCGAGATCTCGCTCCCTCCCGTCGGGCTGCTGCAGCTTGAAGACCCGGAAACCGGCCGGTGGATTCTGGTCGACACAGACTCCGAACGGGTTCGCCGGCAGCACGAGGAATCCGCAGCCGAACACCAGAGGAGCCTTCATTTTCTGTTCCGTTCCTGCGCGATGGACTACGCAGATATCCGGACTGATCAGCCATACATATCGCCTTTGCGCTCCCTCCTCAAGCAGCGCGAACAGAGGAGGGTTCGGCAACGGTGACGTTGAGCTGCCAACTCAAGCATCCTCGACCAGGACGCCTAGAACGCCGAGAATGCCCAGCGCTCCCAGAGGGCCCGGAGCGCCCGAAACGCCATGGGCGCGCTGCTGCAGTGGCGCTTGCCGCTTTGCTGGTGGTCAGTCTGAGCGTTGGAGCAGTCTGCCTATACACGACGGCGGTCTGTTTGCACCCTGGGGCGGTTTGCCTGTTGACCTCAAGGGCCAGTGCGGCAGAATCGGATCCAGGATGGGACGCAGATGACGGCAAGACGAAGGCTGCCCTCAAGCTGCCTGCCGGAGAAGTGCAGCTTGCGGAGATCATAGACTGTGAGATTCTTGTGTCCGCACCCCCGGACGCTGAGTACCGGATAGAGGTGCCACGATCCGAGTGGTTGAGCAGCGGAATCGAGATCATCGGAGATGGGCCGGCTCGCGTCGAGCGCGGGGACGGAGCGCTCGCGCCGGACAGATGGAATCTGCAGTTGATGGCCATGGAAACCGGAGAACTGAGCCTGCTCGGCCCGGTGATCGTGTACAAGAGCTCGATTCCGGGCAGCTCTGCCGACAGAGGCGCAACCACTGGCGGCCCGGCGGGTGCGGACACACTCGACGAAGGCTCGAATGCCCCCAGTCAGACGAGCATCCTGCAACTGCCGAGTCGCGTCCTGAAGGTCGTCAACCCTCTCGACGGACTCGATGATGCAGAGTTGCGCCCCATGAAAGACCCGATGCCTGCACGTCCAGACTACAGGCGTGCCGTCGCGATCATGATCGCCGTCTTCGCGGGTATAGCATGCGTGGCAGCGCTCGCCATGGTTATCAGGCGTTGGCTGCGCCGAAAGGACGGTCAGGAGATCATCGTCCCACGCCGGCCCGCACACGAGATCGCGTATGAGCGCCTCAGGAAGATTGAGGAGGATGAACTCATAGAGCGCGGTCTTCACCGCCAGTTCCACTTCGCAATTTCCGAGTGCCTTCGGGAGTACCTCGAGAACAGGTATGGCGTGCCAGCACTCGAGATGACCACCGAGGAGTTCTTCGAGTATAGCAGGACGCGGTCGGGCCTGCCCGATGTCTGTCGTTCGGGTGTCGTCGATTTGCTGAACCTGAGCGACCTGGTGAAGTTTGCGAAGCGTGAGTCTATGTCAGGCGAGATGAGACAGGTGCTCGAGAGCGTCCGCCGCCTGGTTGACCAAACCCGGGAAGCTGACGATACGCCGAACGCCGACGGTACGCCGAGCGTTGACAACACATCGCAAGCTGACGAGCAGCCGGACACTGGCGGTATCCCGCGCGATGGCGATGCCCCGCGAGCCGGCGACAGGCCGAGCGATGGCCATGTCTCGGAGGCCGGCGACACGTCAGGCGATGACGGCACCCGCGACGCCGGCAATACCTCGGACGCTGGCGACGAGGCGGAGGTCTGTGGAAGCCGAGAAGGCAAGGTGATTGCCACATGACGTTCGGCCGCCTGTTTGCCCTTGCAGGGATTGTGATCGTACCGGTTCTGGTCGTTCTGCTCCGAGCCAAGAGGAGGCGCGAGGCGTCACTCGCGTTTTCGTCTCTACATCACTTCAGCGGATTCCCGGAGAGCTGGCGCACTAGGGTTCTGCGTATGCTGCCTATCTTGAGGCTTGCCGCACTGGCCATCCTTGTGATTGCCCTTGCCCGGCCGGTGATTCCGGTGTTCGATTCGAGAATCCGGGGCGAAGGCGTTGACATAGTGCTGGCTATGGACGTTTCTACGAGCATGCTGGCGGCCGACCTTTCGCTCGGCGATGAGCCCGTCAGCAGGTTCGCGGCAGCAAGAGAGGTTGTCAAGAAGTTCATCGACGCTCGCCCGTCAGACCGCATCGGCGTAGTCACTTTCGCAGGCCGCCCCTACACTCTCGCCCCTATCACATGGGATCACGAGTGGGTCAAGACGCGGCTAGAGGATGCTGAAGTAGGGATGGTGGAGGACGGAACGGCAATCGGATCTGCCATCGTAACGGCCGCAAACAGACTGAAGGATTCTGAGGCGAAGAGCAAGGTAATAGTCCTTCTGACCGATGGTAGAAACAACGCAGGCGAGGTCACTCCAGACACCGCAGCGGCTGCTGCAGCGGCTCTTGGCATCAAGATCTACACCGTAGGAGCAGGCACTACCGGGACTGCACCATATCCAGTCACGGATGTCTTCGGCAGAACCATCTATCAGCAGGTACCTGTGGACATAGACGAGGAGCTGCTTCAGAGAATTGCAGACGAGACTGGGGGCGAATACTTCCGCGCAACCGACGGTCAGCGGCTCAAGGAGATATACAGTCAGATTGACCAGATGGAGAAGACGAAGATGGAGTTTGACGCGTTCGCCAGGCACCGAGACCTCTATCCTCTCCTGATTGCCGCAGGACTGGTGATCCTAATGGTTGAGGTCATCCTGTCAAATCTCATCTTGAGGAGGCTGCCATGACGCTCGCGAGACCTGAGTTCATGTGGCTGATGCTGCTCATACCAGCCGCTGCAGTCCTGATGTGGCTGTCCGACCAAGCCAAGCGCACGCGGGTGTCTAGACACGGCGGCCCGCTTCTGGCAAGGACGGTCAACTCCTCTGTTGACCATTGGATCAAGCTGTTGAAACGCGTGATGCTCTTGACTTCGCTGGCCCTGCTCGTCCTCGCGATAGCCGGACCGTCGTACGGAACCGAGCTCATTCCGGAGATCGATATCGGCGTTGACATAATGCTGGTCGTGGATGTCTCAAAGAGCATGCTTGCTACGGATATCCTGCCGTCAAGGCTGGAATCGGTGCGGCTGTCGATCCAGGACCTCGTTCGAAACCTGCGCGGCGAGAGGATCGGCCTGGTCGCCTTCTCTGGAACCGCCTTTGTACAGTGTCCTCTCACCTCGGACTACTCGGCATTCTTGATGTACGCCAGAGATCTGTCTGTGGCTTCGATTCCTCGCGGCGGAACCAACATAGAGCAGGCGCTGATGACGGCAGTCGGGGCTCTCGATCGGGACGAGAACAGATCAAGGGTCATCATACTCCTGTCTGACGGCGAAAACCACGAGGGAGATCCGATCGCGGGAGCCGAGTACGCCTTGAGTAAAGGCATGGCTGTCTATGTCGTTGGTATTGGAAGTCTGGAGGGCGAGATCATTCCGGTAGTCGACGATCTCGGACGGCAGACCTATCTGAGGACCGAAGACGGCCAGGTAGTCAAGTCTTCACTCGACGAGAACCTGCTCGCTGACATCGCCCGCGCAGGAGGCGGAAGGTACTCAAGAGCATCGCAGACTGATCTAGGCCTGTTGCGGGTCTACGACGAGTACATCGACACTCTCTCGACTGATCTCGGCTATGGCGTCACTGCGCAGGCAGGCCCTCACGCAGAAGGCGGACAGAGGATGAGGAGCGTCCCCGTTGACCGCTACTACATTCCGCTCCTGATCGCAGTGGTGTTGCTTGCGTGCGAGATGGTCATCTCTGAAAGGAGGCGTCAGCGATGCCCGCAGGTCCGGCGCACAGCAATGTGACAAAGCCAGCCAAGCTGCGCAGAAGCGGCTCCGCCGGAGTTGCAGATTCAGCGCATGGCACCGTGAGAAAGGGCACTCGTGCTGTAAGCGTTGTGAAGTCTCTCGTGCTCATTGCAGCTGCCCTACTGACGCTTCTGACATGTGCAGGCTGGCTGGATCCGTATGCCGACGCAATCAACCGGGCCAATTCGCTTCTCAAAGAGGGCAACTACGACGAGGCTGTAAGGCTTTACGAGAACTCGGTAGTCGAACGCCCGGACGACCTCACCGGCAGGCTGAACTCCGCGATCGCTCTGTACGCTGCAGGTGAATACGAAGACAGCTCGTCGCGCTTTGAGGACGTGCTGCAGCGGATCGCCGGCCGTCGCACTGAGTACCCGGCCGAGACTGCCGCTCTGATGGAGCGGATCGCCCGGTACGGTGCTGGCAGCGCTGAGTTCAGATTGGGTTTTGCAGCTGAGTCGCTCTCAAGTCTCGCTATGGGCGGCCAAGTCCCGCCGTCCGGAGGCGGGTCCTCATCGTCCGGCAGCGGATCATCCTCGTCTGCAGGTGGACACCCGTCGGCTGGCATCGGGATTCCGTCGACCCAAGGCGGCTCGCCATCAGCCACGGGCGGAACCACTCTGTCCGATGGCAGCCTCCAATCCTCAGACTCTATAGCAGCTGCTGTGAACCACTACAGGCGCGCAATCCGGCATTTCAGCGAGGCACTTCGCCTCGATCCAAGTGACGACGATGCGCGGCACAATTACAGACTGGCTTATTCGCGGCTCAGCAGACTAGAGCAGCTGCTCGAACAAGGACAACAGGGAGAGCAGGGAGACCAGGAAGAGAAGGGAGACAGCGAGAGCGAAGACACACAAACCGCCGATAGCTCAACCGATGAAGGCCAGAGCGAAGAAGACGCAGCCGAGCATGAACAGTCAGACAGTGAGGAGCAAGAGAGGCAGGACCCAGGCATGCAGCAGCCCCAAGAGCAGGAGAGCACCGAGTCTGCGCAGAACCAGGACGGGCAGCAGAGTGAGGACGGCCAGGAGGGCCAGGCCTCCATGTCACCTGAAGAGGCGCTCCGCCTCCTGGAGATGATGAGTGATGAAGAAGTGCACGGGCTGTTGTTGAGGCAGGAACTAGCAGACGAATCCGGAGACTACTTGGATTGGTGAGCGGGTACGGTGTCAGGTGGGCGAGGCGATGAAAGCGTGATCGGAGCGAACATGGAAAAGCGCACGCTAGCAAGCATATTTGCCGCATTCATGGTCTTGGCCGTGGCCCTTTCGATATTGGGTGGCGCGGATCGCAGCATAGCTGCAGCCGGACAAATAGCTGCGGCGAGCCAGGCAGCCGCGGCCGGTCAGAACGACATCTCAGTTTCGGCCAGCATCAACAAGAGCACTATCAGGGTCGGCGAGACAGCTGTCCTCACAATCACTGTCGAAGGGGCGATCGACTGTGACACGCCCGAGATCCCGAGCGTGAAGGACCTGGACATCCGGTACTCCGGACCGTCCACGCAGGTGTCTATCTCAGGCGGCGAGGTGCGTCGATCGATATCCTTCCGATACACCGTCAGACCGTCAAAGCCCGGAACGTACTCCATTCCGCCGATCGAGGTCAAGGTTGAACGTCAGACTCACTCGACGGGTCCGATCGAGATAGAGGTACTGTCCGGCACGCAGAACCAGACCGGCGCTGATGCCCAGACAGATTCCGACGGATTGCCTCTCGACGCACTCCGGCTAGAGGTGAGGCCTGAGAAAACCACCGTCTATCCAGGCGAGGAGATCCGAGTCAAAGTCATCCTCTACATCAGAGATGTGCGGCTCACAGAGGTCACCTACCCGAGACTCGAAGGCCAAGGCTTCTTGTGCAGCGAATTCAGTCAGCCGGTTCAGGGGCGAAGGGACCTGGAAGGACGCACGTATCAAACCCTCGAGTTCGATGCGGTCATATCGCCTGTCGTCACCGGCCGGCTCAGTCTGGGTCCAGTGTCCATGGACTGCGAGGTCAGCCTGCCTGCGCAGTCGCCAAGAAGCCTCTTCGAGGAGTTCTTTGCCTATGAGTTCTCAGGCTTCGACTCGTTCTTCAGCTCGCCCATGATGGGCACTCAGAGGAAAACAGTGACTGTCACGTCGGATCCCGTCGAACTGTTGGCAAAGCCCTTTCCTGAGGAAGGGCGTCCAGCGTCGTTCAAAGGCGCAGTCGGCAACTTCACCATCTCAGCCTCTGCAACGCCTACGACGGTCAAGGCCGGCGATCCCATCAGTCTGAGGATAGAGGTGTCTGGCAAAGGGAGCATGAGGTCCGTGGGTTCTCCGGTCATCCACGAACTGGAGGGAATGAAGACTTACGAACCTACGGTTTTGTCCGCGACGGCATCTCAGAAGGTATTCGAGCAGGTAATCGTTGTGAGGGATCCTGAGATCTCTGCGATCCCGCCTGTGGAGCTCGCATACTTCGATCCATCGGCTGAACAGTATCGGGTTGCCAGCAGTCCTCCCATACCTATTGCGGTCACTGGGCCTGCTCAAGCGGAGGCTTCCTCAACTCAGGCACAGTCGCAGCGCCGCAGCGGGTCAGCCGCGCATGAGAGTCCGCAATCAGAGGATGGTCTGCTGTACATTAAGAGATCGCCGGGCACATTGGTGTCTCTGGATGAACTGTCACGCCCCTCCTTCGCAGCGGTGTTGGCCTTTGCAGCGTCATCACTCGCACTAGCGGTCGTGCTGCCCTGGTCGTTCTTCCATGGCAGGATCGAGATGAGGAACTCCTCCCGGCGCAAGGCGAAGTTGTCCCGCGATGCTCAGAACACAATCTCGCGCCTTCTGTCGGAAGTCACGCCGTCCAACGCCTACGAAGTCATTGAGGAAGCTAGAAGGGTGGTCATCTCCTGTCTAGATCAGGCTCAGCGCATGGCGGCGACTGAACGAGTGGCAGGCATCGAGTCTGGAGCAGACGACATCCTGCAGCGTCTGGACCAGCTTCGCTACTCGCCTGTGACTCCCAGCGCGGACGAGATTCGCGCGGTTCTCAACCTCTGCAGTCAGGCCATAGACCGTCTTTCCGCAGAGGGCGAAGAATCGTCGAGCAAGAGGTCCCCGCGGTCGAATGGGCGGCCTCCGCGCCCCGGCGCCCTCGTCTCGATTCTGCTGGTCGCCGCACTTGCCGTCCTAGTCCTTTCGGACGGTCAGGTCTGTATCGCTGCTGCCGACGAGCTGGCACTTGAGTGCTTCTACAGAGGCAACGCTTACTACCAGAGCGGCGAATACGACCTGGCGATAGCCTCCTATGAAGAGGCAATCGAGCGAGGCGGCGTGAACGGAAATCTCCTGTATAACCTGGGGAATGCTTACGCGAAGATGGGAAGATACGGAGTGGCCATGCTCAGCTATGTTCGGGCCTTGGAGCTTATTCCGAGGGACCGCGAACTGCTGCACAACATAGAAACACTGTCCTCAATGCTGGGGCTGGCCGACCAGCCCGCAGCCAACCGATCGGCGGCTGGCCGATCCGCGGCCGACGGCGCCCGGGCGGGCGGCCCCAGGTCCGGCCTGCTCCCCCGCGTTGCAGGGGTGTTCACCCAGTCAGAGTGGTTCCACGCTGCAGCGATCGCATACGTGATCCTGTCATTGATGATCGTCCTGCGGGTGCTGCCGCGGAGCAGAGTCCGGCCTCCGCTCGTTGCGATCGTGGTGATGGGATGCTTGCTCGTGGCTGCAACGTCTGGAGCGCTCTACCGCAGAAGTCTGTTCCTCAACGATCCACGCGCCATAGTCATTGCTGAGGAAGCGCCGGTCCGGTTTGAGCCTGACCCATCAGCGCCGGTCCGCTACCGCGTCAGCGAGGGATACGTCCTGTCGGCAGTTGACGAATCGAATCCCGGGTTCCTGATGGTTCAGAACAGTGCCGGGCAAACAGGATGGATAGAGAGATCCGCTGTCAGTCCGGTGAAGCTGAGAGACAGATAGCAATCAAGGTAGCAATCAGGAGATGAGGCCAACCCGACGGCGTCCGAGCGGCCTCGCCCCCATCACATCGTATACTTTGTCAATCATCTTACCCGTTATCAGGTGAGGCGTCCGTACCGATTTCCCTGAAATCCAGGATGCCGTTTCTGATGGCATAGAGCGCTATCTGAGTCCGGTTGTCCAGCTGAAGCTTCTTTCTTATGCTGGTAACGTAGTTCTTGACGGTCTTGTCACTGATGAACAACCTTTTGCCGATCTCCTTGTTGCTAAGCCCTCGGGAGACCAGCGGTAGTATTTCTCGCTCTCTCGGGTTGAGTCTCTCCATGAGCTTGATCTCGTCCGCCGGCCGTTCGCTGGCATCAACCATCCGTGTCTGACACCACCTCTCCACATGTCCTGCCTACAGACATAAGGAGAAGCCGCTGGGTAATCTATCGGGTCTCAGTGGCGAGTGTTCAATACGACCTCCTATCGTCTGCAAGACCTAGTAGCAGGATCGTCGGTTAGTCGCTACATACTATGTGGACGCTGGATCAAACGTGACCTACCGCAACCGCTCATAGCTGGTACTTTGGAATAACGAATGAACCCACCATTGGCACGATCGAGACCCCGTCGTAGGCACAGCGAAGAGGCCTACCGCTGGCACAATGAGAAGGAGCCCACAGTCCCTGCCCGTGCAGGTCCTGTGGGCTCCTGATCCTTCTCTGTGCGCAACGCACTCTATATCGCGGGAATGAGCAGTTTCGATCCAGGCTTGAGTCCTTCCCTGTCCTCCAGCTCATTCGCCTTGGCCAGGCTGTCAACAGTGATTCTGTACCTCCGCGCTATGCTCCAGAGAGAGTCTCCCGACTGGACCACGTAGAAGGTTATGACGGCAGGATCCCTCTCCTGGGGCGTGACGAGTTCACAATCTGTGACCACACTGACCTGCCTGACTTCGATGACTCGAATGCCGATGTCCACGACTGCAGAGTACTCGATCCTGCGGCGGTCAGACATAGGCTCTATCTCAAGGTCGACTAAGTTCGCCCAGGCCTCGCCTATCATGCCCGCACTTGCCTCGCTGACGTCAAAGGCGTATTCGAACGGAATGTCGTCAAACCTCACAGATCTCACAGGCGGTATGTTGTCCCTGTTCTCAAACTCCTCATCGAGGGTGGTCTCTGCCGCGTATACGAGGTCGATGTCGAGAGTGCCCTCGATTGTCACTCGTCCATCTCCCGGCTTGCACGAATCGATCTTCACGTCCGCGGTCTTTGCCAGCACGGCTCGCTCGTCGCCCGCGTAGATCGCAGGAAAACCGTCGGGGAGCTGGATCGTGCCCGTGAGCATTGCCTCGGCTCTCTCCTCGGTCACAGTGTGGTGCGTTCTGATATGTTTCCGCACTGCGTCCACGATCCCGGGTCCGAGCGATTCGACTGCGACGAGTGCGTCTACCTCCCTCGTGTCCACCACATCGACTGAGACGCTCAGTGCCACGTCGATGTCGAGCACGTCTGCAGTCATGCGCGAAGCTTCGGCGGACAGCACATTGACTGTTGGAATCGCCCGGTTATGCGGCACTGCACCCGGAACCCCAATGGTCTGAGAGAATCCCAGTCCCGTGAAAGTGGCAGAGTAGACGGGGTAAGATGGATCGCAGTACTCCGGGTCAGCCTGGTAGACTACAGTGACGTCAAGTTCGCCCTCCACCCTGACTTTGTCGTCCTGAACGGTGGAGTCGAGCACTCTGGGAATTGCGGTTACAGCTATCACAGGCGCCTGCCCCTGCAGAATCGGTGGATACCCGGACGGGAGAGATCTGTTCGCGGTTACGAGGTACTGAATCGATCCTGATCCCACCCTGTCGGTAATACGCAGCGGCTCCGTCTCGACGGACAGCTGCTCCGGAGACACTCCCGAGACTCCTGTCGCAACCTCTTGTTTTTCTCGCGACACGCCGGTTACAGACAGATCCACGACCGCGTCCAGATCAAGCCGGTGCGCCGATCTGGCCACAATGTCCAGAGTGCGCACATGCGCCTCCACTCTGGGCACCATCTCTTGAGTCATGCCTTCCATTTCGATGGCCTTCGAGAATTGCAGCGGCTCCAGCCTTCTTCTGACGAACTGCTCTCCAAGGCGGTCGCCATCTCCAACGTACAGGATCTCGACTTCGACGTGTCCGTCCACCTCTACGAGATCGTCAGACACTCTCACCTCATCGATATAGGCCTTCTTATCCACCCTGAGCACCGCTGATATGGTTCCGGATCTCAAGCCTGGCTGGGCCGCCGGAAGCTCCCGGCTGTCCTTCGCTGCCGCCTGGGCAGTGGCCCTAGCCATGATTTTGTCCACAATGAAGCTCTCCCTGACGAGCTCGATCCCCATCCGTATCCCCCCAGTCCTAATGTGAGTGTCCCACAACACGTCCCGGCCCTTGACAGGATCACCCTTATACTTCACTAATGTATATGCTGTTGTCCGCTGAAAGTATCCCCGTCCTCGAAAGTATCCGCTCCTTTTTTGCTCGTGTGCATCACGGCAGGCTGGCTAATCATGTCCATCGGTGTAATGTTTTCTTACACGTCTTGACCGACGAAGCCGTCGATGTTATATTGATGTCAAGTGATTGACCTGGCGGGGTCCATCTATCACAAGGTGCTTCTGCACCTCGGAGGCTGTGCAATGGGTACATATGGTAGCTCTAGCCCGGTATACTCCATTGGCATAGCTCAGAAGCTGACCGGGCTGTCTGGACGGCAGATCCGATACTACGAGCAGCAAGGACTGATCTCCCCCAGCCGCACCAAGGGCAACCGAAGGATGTTCTCTCCGGCGGAGGTAGACTTGCTTCTCAGGATCAAGGACTTGATTGGACAGGGCTACAACATCGAGGGAGTGAAGAGGGCTCTCGATTCAGGGCAGGGACAGGCTGGCATCGACTCCGCGAATCTTCCTCGCGCCGCACACCAGATCGATCACGAAGCGGTCATCGCCGGCCTGAGGCAGATCAACCAGCTCACATCGCTCTACCCTGTCAACAACAGAGGAGAGCTCGAGCGGCTGCTCCACGAGCTCTTAAGGAGACCGTAGATCTCGCAGACACCTAACGCGGAAATGGATGAGGTGAAAGGATGAGCAAACACAGCAAAGAGGACATACTAGCGCTTGCCGAAAAATCCCACGTCAAATTCGTTAGGCTCCAGTTCACCGATATCTTGGGAATCGTCAAGAACGTCGCAATACCTGTGAGCCAGCTCGAAAAAGCTCTGAACGACGAGATCATGTTCGATGGATCCTCGATTGAGGGGTTCACGCGAATCGAGGAATCGGACATGAACCTGCGGCCTGACCGCGACACATGGACCACCTTCCCCTGGCGCCCGCGGGAGCAGGCCACAGCTCGCATGATATGCGACGTGTATAGATACGACGGGCAGCCCTTCGAAGGCGATCCCAGGTTCGTGCTGAAGAAGGTCCTGAGCGAAGCCTCAGAAATGGGCTACAAGGTCAACGTAGGTCCTGAGTGCGAGTTCTTCCTCTTTCGCATAACGGACACGGGCGAGCCGACTACAAGGACTCATGACAAAGCAGGTTACTTTGACCTTGCTCCGATAGACAAGGGCGAGGATGCCAGGCGGGACATAGTGCTGACTCTGGAAGAGATGGGGTTCGAGATCGAAGCGTCGCATCACGAGGTTGCCGCAGGACAGCATGAGATCGACTTCAAGTACGACGACGCGTTGACTACAGCCGACAGAGTCGCCACGCTCAAGTTCGTCACAAAGACTATAGCAAGTCTGCACGGACTCCATGCGACGTTCATGCCCAAGCCCATCTTTGGGATAAACGGCTCGGGAATGCACACCCACGTGTCTCTGTTCAAGGATGGCAGAAACGCATTCTACGACCCGAACGGGCAGTACCAACTGAGCGAGACAGCCCTCCACTTCATCGGAGGAGTGCTTGAGCATTGCCCCGCTATTACCGCAATTGCGAATCCTCTGGTCAACTCGTACAAGAGACTCGTTCCCGGCTATGAAGCTCCCGTGTACATAGCCTGGTCTGCGCACAACAGGAGTTCTCTCATAAGAGTGCCTGTCAGCCGCGAGAAGGGAACCCGCATGGAGCTGAGGTCGCCGGATCCGTCGTGCAACCCCTATCTGACTCTGGCAGTGGTGATCCGAGCCGGACTCGACGGAATCAAGAGGAAGATACAGCCTCCCGCGTCTATTGACAAGAACATCTACGACATGACGTACGAGCAGAGGAAAGCGCTCGGCATACGCAGTCTGCCGGCGAGCCTGGCAGAGGCGATAGATGCCCTCACGCAGGATCCATTGATAGCCGAGACCCTGGGAGACCACATATACTCCCACTTCGTCAGAGCCAAGCGGATCGAATCGGACATCTATCGTCTACAGGTCACTGACTGGGAGGTCAAGCAGTACCTATCCGTATTCTGACATCGGCGGTGAAAACGGATGTATAGCAGCCGCACGAAGATGGCGTCCCTTTTGGCGGTCTTCAGCCTGATCATGCATGTGGTTGCATTCATCGGCTGGCCGCACGCGGCTCTCGCGACCGAAACAGGAGCCGAGGTTCTGACAGTCGACACCTCAGAACCTTCGGCTCCTGCCGCATTCCTGCCTGTATCGCTCGACGACCTGAGAAGCGACGATGATCTCACTGTAGTTCAGGATTCCGGCGGTCCGGCCGTGCCGATCTTTGTGGTGTGCCAGTCCGTCAGCGGCTATGCCGACTTCGAGCCAAATCCTGCCCACGAGTTCGCGAGGTCGCTCTTTGGAAGGGCATGGCTGTACACAGAAGTAGAGAAGTTCAGCTGCAAGACCGAGCCCGACGGCGAATACTCGTTTTCGCTCAGTGCGGATATAGTGGTATGGGATGCTGACGCACGCGTGGTCTGGAGGAAGAACCGCGCGATCGCATTCGAACAGAGGGTCGCCAACCGTCCTTCAGGCGTATGGGCATATGCTTACGTGCCCACCATACTCCTCGGTAAAGGTGATTACAACATCGAGATCACCATCAACGACAACATCAACGGGGCCCAATCCAGAGTAAACACTTTGTTGCGGATCAAGTGACGGTCAATCTACGATTGAGGAACGCGGCGTTGTCCTCCGGACTCATCGGGTTGACGTAGACTCCGGTGCTGTATTCGAGACCTATCGAGGACGAAACCCTTGGTATCAGTTCGAGATGCCAGTGGTAGTGATCCAGTCCTGTCACCCGGGCGGGCGCGGTGTGTATGTGATATGTATAGGCCGGATCGCCTAGATCCTCGGCGAGCACGAGCAGTATGTGAGCGAGGGTTCGGGCGAGGGCCTTCGTCTCGCCATCTGATATGGTGGTAAACGCACAGCTGTGCCTGGTCGGCACTATCCACGTTTCGAACGGAACCCGCGCCGCGTACGGTGTTATCGCGACGAAATCATCGCTCTGCAGCGCGACTCGCATTCCCGCAGACAACTCGTCCTCAATCAGATCGCACAAGACGCACCTCGACGAGAAGTCGTAGTAGTCCTTGGACTGCTCCAGTTCAGCTTCTACCGCCATAGGAACCAGCGGCATCGCCAAGATCTCTGAACGGGGATGTCGCCACACGGCTTCGGGCATCCGGCTGTGGTTCCTGAACACCGATACGTACTCAAACCGCCTGTCGCCTTCCAGAGCCAGCATCCTGTCTCTGTAGGCTGCTATGACAGCTGCGAATCTGTCCAGAGGCTGGTCATAGGGCTCGACGTTGTGCTGGGGCGATTCGACGACGATCTCATGGCTGCCTACGCCCGAGATGTACTGGTGAATGTGGTGCCTGCGGACCACCGGCTCCCCCACGGGCCTGAGAGCAGGGTGGCTGCTAGGCACCACTCTTACGATCCAGTCTTTGGAGTCGGAGTCGTCCTCCGCTCTCACCAAGCTGACCTCAGGCAGGGTCATGTGTTCGTTCCCCTTGCAGAACGGGCATTTCTGATCGTAGTCAGCCGCCGCGTCCGCATCGCCGCCCGCCCCTGTCTCGAGGCGTTCGTTCGGGTGCTCCAAACGTCTAGTCCCGCCCGTCGACACTATGACCCACTGTCCAGATAGCAAGTTCTTCCTGAGTTCAGACAAGTCCGTGACCTCCACCGTGTCTAGAGCCGTTGGGCAGCAAAAACGCGAGTGAATGCTGTGCCAATGCTATTATCCCCAACACTCACTCGCGCAAACATTGTTACGTCACATGGCTCTCCGGCTCAGCACTTCCTGCTCATATCTTCTCACTTCCGGCATCCACTGCTCTCTGACCGGCACTCCTTGCCTGAAGCAGTAGTAGTCCCAGACCGCGCTGTGAGGATATGCTTTGAACTCCTCAAGGAGAGCAAGCCTCGATGTGTAGTCCTTGTCGAGCTCATATTGCCTCAACGTGTCGGTCGGTTCGAGCATAGCGCAGAGGAGCGCTCTCAGAGTGCTTCTGGAGCCGATGACCCAGGCGGCGACTCTGTTTATGCTCGCGTCGAAGTAGTCGAGCGCGAGATAGGTCCTGTTCAGAGCCTCTCCTCTGACGAGTTCGTGCATGATGGCCTGCAGCTCGTCATCGACGATCACCACGTGGTCGCTGTCCCAGCGGACGGGCCTGCTGACGTGGAGCAACAGCTTGGGAGCGAACGCCAGGACCGCAGAGATCTTGCTGGAGACGGTCTCTGTCGGGTGGAAGTGCCCGACATCGAGGCACAGCACTATGCCTCTGGAAATGGCATAGCCCATGTAGAACTCGTGCGATCCCACGACATAGCTCTCTGACCCGATCCCGAACAGCTTCCCTTCGACCGCGTCAACGCAGTGTTCAGGCGGCAGTTTCTCAGACAGGATGTCGTCGAGCGCTTGGACCAGCCGCTTTCTCGGGCCAAAACGATCCACAGGATTGTCCTTGTATCCGTCGGGAATCCAGATGTTGTCGACTGCCGGAGTCCCGAGCTGTTTGCCGAAGTGAGCGGCTATCCGCCGGCAGGCCTTCCCGTGCTCTATCCAAAAACGCCTAACCCCCTCATCAGGATGGCTCAGCGTGAAACCGTCGTCGCTCATCGGGTGGGAGAAGAACGTGGGGTTGAAGTCGAGTCCAAGTCCCTGTTGAGCCGCCCAGTCCACCCATCTCTGAAAGTGCTCGGGCTGCAGCTCGTTGCGATCCACCCTGGCGCCTCCGGTTTCGGCATAGATGGCATGCAGATTCACTCGGTGCTTCCCGGGAATCAGCGACAACGCCATCTCCAGGTCCGCCCTCAGTTCATCGGCATTTCTCGCTCTGCCGGGGTAGTTGCCCGTAACCTGGATACCACCTGTCAGCTGATCTGACGCGCGCTCAAAACCGGAGACATCATCGCCCTGCCAGCAGTGCAGCGAAATCCGGACGCTCTCCAGCCGGGACAGCGCTTCTTCGGTGTCAACGCCCCACTGTCCGTACAAATTCCGCGCCAATTCGTACGCTTCTTCGATCTGTTTTGCTTCGTGTCGCATCGCCATCTACTCCTTTCCTCAGTACATAGAATACCACGGGATGGAGCTCAGCACCTTCACACACATTCCCGCCGATGAATACGATGGACCGAAGCTTATCTCTAGGAGGTCTGTCTATATGGAACGACTCCTTCAGATCGTCTTCAACCCAATCCTCAAGAAGATGAAGAAGACGGTCATCATTATATGGAAGAGGTAAGGTGCCTGCGGCGCAGCTAGAAGCCCCTTCCCCAGTTCAGGCTGTGGACATCGAGAGGCTCATCTGGTATTGTATGACTACGGGGCGATCAGAAGCCCGGTCTCTTTGTCACGAGGTGATCGAATTGCCGTTGAGCCTGGCAGACGTCCGCAACAACAAGAGCCTGAGCTATCTCATTGAGCGAGCCAACGACTACCTGTCGACATTGGGCTACACAGAGCATGGCATCAGACACGTGACCTACGTGTCGCAGACCACTGGCCGAATCCTGAGGGAACTGGGGTATGACCAGCGCTATGTCGAGCTTGGTGAGATCGCCGGGTACCTTCATGACGTGGGAAACATGCACAACAGGAAGTTCCATGGCCCGCAAGGCGCCAGTCTCGTCTACACCGAACTCAGGCGCATGGATGTGCCTCTTGAGGAAATCTGCGAGATCACGATGGCGATCGCAAACCACGAGGAGGAAATCGGAATAGCTGCCACACCCCTCACAGCCGCGCTGATCATAGCGGACAAGAGCGACGCCCACCGCACGAGGGTGCGGCAGAAGAGGCCAGGCCGAGACATCCATGATCGTGTCAACCTTGCGATTACCGATTCAAAGGTCGAGGTGGATCCGGTCGCGCGGGCGATCACTCTCGACATAGAGTTCGACAGCTCGATGTGTCAGATCATGGACTACTTCGAGATATATCTGAAGAGAATGGAGATGTGCAAGGAAGCTGCGTCCAGACTGGGCTGCCGGTTCAGGCTGGTCATAAACGGGCTTGAGCTCCTCGGCCGTGTCTCTGAAGAGCAAGAAACGCCGGAAGAGACCGGCCTTGCCTTGCTCAAGACTTCATAGCACCCGTCCAGCAACCTGGAGTTCTGGGTTCTTGTGGAGGTCATACTCGCGTCCCTTGTTCCTCCCACGCAGGACCCTGACTACCAGGCTCTTTTTTGTGGCGTTGACTACAGTGCATACCTCGCCGTTGTTGAGCCGAACGACGCTCCCAATGGGATAGATCGCCACGAGCTTCATGAAGCGCCCTACGAGATCGCGGTCATACTTGCTGCCGGTCTCTCTGACAAGGATCGAGATAGCCTCATTGGGTGCCAGCGCGCAGCGGTATGTCCGGTCAGACGTCATAGCGTCGTAAGAGTCGACTATCGCCACGACCTTGGCGAACTCATGGATTTCGTCTCCCACGAGCCGTCTCGGATAGCCCGAACCGTCTAGCCGTTCATGGTGTTGGTATGCCACATGGGCGGAAAAGAGACTGATACTTCGTTTCCTTCTGAGGACTTCGAACCCATCGTTGGTGTGACGTCTGACCAGGTCGAATTCCTCATCGGTCAGCGGTCCGCTCTTGTTGAGTATCTCGTCTGGGACGAACAGCTTGCCAATGTCGTGCAGGATGGCGCCCTCGCCAAGATCCTTCACGTCGGACCTGTTCAGTCCCTTTTCCAGGCCCAGCATGACAGAGAGCACGCACACGTTGACTGAGTGACTGTAGGTGTAGTTGTCGTAGCTCTTGATGTCGACCATGCTCACGAGTACATCCGGATTGGACGAGATCTCGTCAATGATGTCGTCAACTACCCTGCTGATATGCCGCAGATCAGCGCTTCCAGTCTCGCGGACTGCATCCATCGTCTCTCTCAGCGACGCGACAGCCTGTATCCTCGTCCATTCGGAGATTGGCTCGTCCACGGTCGCGTCTTCGAGCGTCTCCCATGGATCGAGCACGTAAACGTAGGCATATCCGAGTTCTGCAAGTCTCTCGATGTACAGCTGCTTCAGGGCGATGCCCTTGGCCAAGACCACTCTGCCGGTACCGTCGTACACGGACCTAGCCAAGACCATCCCTATACGCAGGTCATTGGTCGCGACAATCCTCATTGGACATCCCCTGTCGGCTCACTTCTGCGAAGTCTTGCTCAGCATATCCTTGCAACAGACCCATAGCACGATCTGATCGGGTCTGACTGGAGTCGCCCAGACCGCATGAATCTCAGCACCCTCGGCACTCGTGCTTCCCTTGCACAGCATGGATCTAGAGACTCTGTCCTGTGCCACTCTGTCAATGAGATCTGCTATCCCTTGTATTCCCGACAACCCGGGAAGATCCGATGCCCTGACAGCAGGCGGGTTTTCCCCATCGAAGCCGAAGAGGCGCGACGCGCAGTCGTTCGCCTCGAGGACAAAACCACTCGAGTCAATCACCAGTGCCGCGCAAGGCGAGCCGAAGAAGATCTCTCTGTATCTTCTCAAGCTCCTCCCCGACCTGATCAGGCTGAGATACCTTACGAGGCCTTCATACTCCTCATCTGCCAAATCTGCCACTTCTGAGAGGAATCTGCTTCTAGCCTCTATGGCTGAACCGTCCCTTGATTGACTCGCGGGATACAGAGCGCTGACAGACTCATGACCCAATCTCTCGAGATCTCTCCTTCGGACTCTCCACGATCTCCCTATCTTGATCCCCTTGAGTGTACCGCTCTCAAGAAAGGAGTACACTGTTCTCGGTGTCACCTTGAGGTATCTGGCGACATCTGTGACAGTCATGAGAGGCTCCATGCATTATCCCTCCAAACTCATCTTGCTACTGACTACGCTCGGGATGACATGAAGGCTGCCAAGGACTAGCAAAGCCCACATCCCTCCACCAACCCTGAGAGACATGGGCCAAACAGCACAGCTGTAGCTTGGGTTGACTTCGGCAGCCCGGCCATCATAGCATCAGCAGTAGACCCGTGGCTTTGCGTCCCTGTCTTTCAACAGGTTTGCTCTTATCGGTCACCTATGCAGTTCTTTGCTTGTC
>JAAYAB010000182.1 GCA_012719595.1 Bacillota bacterium | reverse complement strand
GTGCAGTTGACTGGGATGCGCACTCTGAGCTCGAATCTGTCTTCATCGACTCTCCATTCTGAGGAGACGGTCCCGTACATGGATTCGTGAGATGCCCTTACCCACTCAAGCCCGCTAACCGGGTTCGGGCGGATCACAACGTGCTTGAACCCCGGAGCGCTCTCGTCAGGATTGATCCCGGCGAGCCCTTTGTAGAACCAAGCGCTCACATCGCTGAACATGTGATGGTTGAGCGAGGTATCTCCGCTCCAGCTTTCCCACAGCGTCGTAGCGCCTTGCTCGATCCAATGGCCCCATCCGGGGTATGTCCTCTGCGTTGCGATAGCGTATGCCAGATCCGCTCTCCCGTTTTCTGTGAGAGCGTGCATGATGTACTTCGCACCCAGGATCCCACAGTCGATGTGCCTCTCACGCAACTCGACCTGCTCGACAAGTCTTTCGAACACGAGTTCTCTGTCATCGTCGCTGGTCAAGCCTTGGTATAGCGCACAGGCCATCGATGTCTGGCAGTTGCCTTCGACGACACCAGTCGAGCTGTCTACGAACCTGTCTCTAAACGCTTGCTTGATATCCTCCGCCAGCCTGGCGTATTTTTGCTCATCGTCAGAGCGCCCAGTCAAGCGAGCCATCTTCGACAGAAGCAGTGCATTTGTGTAGTAGTAGGCTGTGTCTGTGACAACCGTCGGGCACTTTGGATGATCCGGGTCCCTCTCATAGGGAGGGCACCAATCGCCCAAACCGAATTTGACTATGTGATCCACGGCCATTTCCGTCATGTAGTCCACATATAGTCTTATGCTGTCATACATCTCTTCGATGACTGTCCGATCTCCGGTGTATAGGTACACGTACCAGGGGATGTGCACAATCGCGCTGTCCCATGCTGGTCCGCTTCCCCAGTTGTACCCCCATCCGCCTGTCGGGACAATCCCGGGCAGCTGCCCGCTCGGCCTCTGGACGTCGCGGAAATCCCGCAGCCACTTGGCATACGCTGTCGCAGGATCGAAGTTCAGCAGCACCTGTTCCGCAGAGACCTGTGCGTCTCCCGTCCATCCGTTCTTCTCTCTGTGAGGGCAATCAGTGGGCATACCGTGGTAGTTGGTGAGTGTCGACCATCTCGCACATCTCTGAACGCTGTTGAGGGTTTCGTTGGAACACTCGAAGACACCGCGCTGCTCGAGGTCTGTGTGCACTACCCGGCCGACCAGGTTGTCGAGGGTAGGAGTTCCGGGAAACCCGGTCACCTCTACGTACCGGAATCCGTGATAGGTGAATCGCGGCTCCCACGTTTCCTTGCATTCACCCTTCATTGTGTACCGGTCTGTCTGAAACTCTCCACTCCTGACAAACCTCTCGATAGCTGCCCGCTCAAGGCTGCCATCCGCGGCCAGCCTTTCGCCATATCTCAGTACTATCTCAGTGCCCGCGGGTCCTTCAGCGGTTATGCGAGCCCACCCGGAGATGCTCTGGCCGAGATCATACACAAACGTGCCAGGCGACACTTCTGTCACACTAACAGGTCTGATGGTGCCAGTCACCCTGATCGGAGGCATCTGGGATGAACGAAGGCTTCCTCCCGGAGGAGCAATGATGCTGGCGCGCTTCCAAGCGCTGTCGTCGTAGCCTGGCGTGTCCCAGCCATTCATCTCTTTTCTGGCGTCGTAATGCTCGCCGTTTCGCAGACTGTCAAAGGTGATGGGTCCTGTCGTCACCCGCCAGCTGGTATCACTCGCCACGACAAGATGGGTTCCGTCGGCAAGCTCTATGTGGAGTTGGAGCAACAGCTTCGGTCTGTGCCTCCAAGGGGCCTCCGCGAACATCCAGACTTCCCGGGTGAAGCAGTTGTACCATCCATTCCCAAGAATAACCCCTATGGCGTTATCTCCACGCATTAGCAGACTGGTCACATCGATGGTGTCATAGAGCACAGTGCGATCGTACCTGGTAAACATCGGGGTCAAGACCGAATCCCCGGCTTTTTGTCCATTGATCCTGAGCTCGTAGTAGCCAAGTCCGCAGACATATGCTCTGGCTGAGACGACATCTCGATCCAATATTATCTGTTTGCGCAGGAATGGAGCAGGCTGGACTTCGAGGTCTATGGCGAAGCCGGCATCCGCTGCGATCCATCTCGCCGTCCAATCCGAACGGTCAAGCAGCCCCATTTCGAAGGAAGCGGTCTCACTCCAGCAGGACGGACGGTCATCTTTGTCCCAGGCCATAACACGCCAGAAGCACCTCTCGCGGGAGCGGAGAGGCCTGCCTGCATACTCGATGAAAACCGAATCGGACGACTCGACCTTGCCGGTGTCCCATAGATCATAGCGTCCCTGGTTAAGGCATTCGATCGAACTGGCCGCAACGATCCTGTACGCCGTCTGACGCTGTCCCCTAGCGCCTGAGTGGAGCTTCCAACTTAGCCTCGGCCTCGGGCTATCGACGCCCAGGGGATTGCGTGCGTGGTTGCAGGTCAGGCCGTCGACCGCAATGTGCGGCCCGGCAGTGTTACCTGAGTGCAGTGCATCCCTGGTGCTCGCATTCGCCGTCAGATTAGTGCAGCAATTCCGCGTGTTTGCCATAAAGAACCACACTCCGTTGCGTCGCTGAACGTCTCGTACCGTTGCGTCGCAGATGGTCCCATGCCGTTGCGTTGCAGAGGGTCTCATGCCGCCATGTTGCTGAACATCACGTTAGTAGGTGGTTCACCGCTCCCGCTTTAGCATCTTGACCAGCGCGCTGTATCTGGTTTCAGCAGCCTTAACCGCGAATATGGCACTGTCTATCAGGTCAGCGTCTGTGGTCTCGTCGATGCGCCTCCAGGCTAGCTTGAGATCCTCCTCGGCCTGAGC
>JAAYAB010000181.1 GCA_012719595.1 Bacillota bacterium | reverse complement strand
TTGCTCAGAACCTTCAGCGAGGCTGCCTCGCTCACTTGACAAACGCCGCCAGCGGCTATATACATAAGCTAAAAGAGAGACTGACACACGCGGAGATCGGGAGGAGTAGGCACTTCCTTCGAAGCCTAGAGAGCCGGCGGTTGGTGTAAGCCGGTGTTCGGGAGGAGCTGAATGTAGCCCGGGAGCGGCAGGGCCGAAAGCATCGGAGTTCAGGTCAAGTAGGTCCTGACGGGTTCCTCACGTTAGAGGGGTAGGGTATCGACGGCACGCAGCGGCAGTGCAGCACGCAGCGGCGGTCAGGCCAGCGGCGGCAGTCCGTACCTGAATGAGTGCATTCCCGCTAGGGAATGAAGATGGGTGGTACCGCGGAAGACGGCCTTTCGTCCTATGATGAAAGGCCGTTTTTGCATCCATTTTTGGAGCAGGAGGTGCCTGGCAATGCTACCCAAACGATATTCCCATCGGGAATCGGAACCCAAGTGGCAGCGGTACTGGGAAGAGAAAGGTCTGTTCAGATTTGATGCACAGCCTGATGGCCCCGTCTACTCAGTCGACACTCCTCCGCCGACTGTCAGCGGCGATATCCACATCGGCCATGTCTACTCCTATACGCAGGCGGAGATGGTCGCAAGATACTGGAGGATGAAGGGGCGCAGAGTGTTTCTTCCCTTCGGATTTGACGACAACGGGCTGCCTACGGAGAGACTGGTCGAGAGAGAACTAGGAATCAAAGCGTCTGACATCGACCGGAGGGAGTTCGTGCGCCTGTGCCAAGAGACGGCCGGCAGGTACGAACAGCGCTTCAAAGAACTGTGGAAGAGCCTGGGGTTCAGCGCAGACTGGACTCTTGAGTACTCGACTATAGACCGCAGATGCAGGCGGATATCGCAGCTGTCGTTTCTCGATGTTTTTGAGAAAGGCGGTGTCTACCAGGATACGAACCCAAACGCCTGGTGCACGGAGTGCATGACCTCCGTGGCTCAGGCAGAGGTCGAGACTGCAGAGAGCCAATCGTGGTTCAACTATGTTGCCTTTGGCACCGACGCTGACGAGGAGCTGGTAATCGCGACGACCAGGCCCGAACTCATTCCCGCCTGTGTGGCGGTCTTTGTCCACCCCGAAGATGAGCAAAGGCGGCACCTGGTGGGACGCCAGGCGATAGTGCCTCTGATCGGACGAAGGGTGCCGATCATGTCCGATCCTGCTGTCGACCTGTCGCTGGGCACTGCGGCTGTCATGTGTTGCACGTTTGGAGACCAGCAGGACATCAAGTGGTGGAGAGAACACAGGCTGGATCTGCGTGAGATGATCGGACGCGACGGCCGGGTTGCTGAAGGATACGGCCGATACTCGGGGATGACCTGTATAGAGGCACGCGCAGCAATTCTCGACGATCTCAATGCACAGGGGCATCTGCGAGCTCGGCGGCCTGTCACCCACCAAGTGGCGTGCCACGAGAGGTGCGGCACTCCAATCGAATACCTGAGCTCGCGGCAGTGGTTCATCCGCATTATGGACAAGAAGGACAGGTTCCTCGAAGCCGCCGACCAAATCGACTGGCACCCACCGTATATGAAGCACAGGTACGTGGACTGGGTGAACAGCCTTCAGTGGGACTGGTGCATTTCGAGGCAGCGTTACTACGGAGTGCCCTTTCCGGTTTGGTACTGCAGCGAGTGCGGGTCAGTGAGGCTGGCGGCCAGAGAAGAGCTGCCTGTCGATCCACTTGAGACTTCGCCGAAGGACAGGTGCGAGTGCGGCTCGACTGACTTCGTCCCGGAGCGCGACGTGATGGACACCTGGGCGACTTCATCGGTTACTCCCTTCATCAATGCGGGTTGGGACGGAGGGACTGCGTTCGGGCGCCCGCTGATCCCAATGGACCTTCGGCCGCAAGCTCATGACATCATCCGTACCTGGGCGTTCTACACCATAGTCAAGACTGTGTACCACACCGGGAGCATCCCGTGGCGCAACGTAATGGTCAGCGGCTTCGTCATGGCAAAGAAAGGCGAGAAGCTGAGCAAGTCCAAAGACCATGAGGCTATGTCGCCGCAGTCGCTGATATCTACGTATTCAGCGGACGTTGTTCGGCTCTGGACCTCGACTGGCCGGCTTGGGACTGACATCGTGTTCGTGGAGGAAGAGCTCCGAAACAACCAGCGATTGCCCGTCAAGCTTTGGAATGCCGCCAAACTCGTCCTCCCGCATCTTCGGGAATTCAGGCGGCCAGTTGACTGCGGCGCGTACCAGTGGGTCGTCACTGAGCCGATGGACCGGTGGCTAGTTCAGAAGGCCTGCGCGGTTTCGAAAGAGGTGGGAGCGGCGTTCGAGGCTTTCGAGATCCATCGAGCTCGAGAACTGCTCGACTCATTTTTCTGGAGCGACTTCTGCGACAACTACCTCGAGATCGTGAAGGAGCGCCTGTACAAGCCGGCAGTGAGAGGAGAAGCTGCGAGGGAATCAGCACGAGCAACACTGTACGCAGTATTGCTTGAGATCCTCAAGATGTACTCGGTGTTCGCGCCGCACATAGCCGAGGAGATCTACCAAGCTTACTACAG
Source organism: Bacillota bacterium (assembly GCA_012719595.1). GTDB lineage: Bacteria > Bacillota > DTU014 > DTU014 > DTU014 > JAAYAB01. Next base: position 20,469 of record JAAYAB010000181.1, on the reverse strand, counting down.
AGAGCAGGAAGGGTGCGAGTCCGTCCAGCTGCTGCGGTGGGGCATGGGCCCAGCGGTTGTGCCAGGCCGTGCGGCGGCAGAGGGCGGCGCGGGAGAGGCCGACGGCGCAACAGCAATGGGCGATTGGAGCCAGGCGGGCGACGGGACAGCAGAGGGTCGCACGGCAGAGGTCGACGGCGAGACAGCAGAGGCGGGCACGCCCGAGGCAGACGACAGTATAGCCAGGGGAGGCGTCGAGTTCCTCAAGATCGTGTCGATAGTGCGCAAGTTCAAGTCTGAGCGCGGGCTGTCTCAAGGGGCAGAAGTCGACCGCGTGATAGTGCGCTGCTCGGCCGAAAACTACGAGTTTCTGAATGCCGCGTATCTCGACCTCAAGGCCGTCACCCGGAGCCGGGAACTCATTCTTGCAGTGTCGGAGCACGGGGATGAGTCTGGCCATGGGAATGGGTCTGGCCACGGGGATGAGTCTGGCCGCGGGAATGGGGCAGGCCATGGGGATAGGTCAGAGCAGGAAGATGGTTCAGAGCAGGGAGATGAGCTGGAGCAGGGAGATGAGTCGGAGCAGGCGAGGGAGACGAAAGTCGAGGTATCTGTCGGGTAGTCTCACCACAGGGTGCTGTCGCCCAACTCGGGCGACGCTTGCGCCAGCTTGAAGTGCGAAGCGTAGCAGGAAGGACGGGAGTCAGCTGAGGGCAGTCGCGGTGCGTATGCATATACCCCTCGAAACTATATATGTGGAGAGCACCAGAACCATGGGAAATGCAGACAGCCGCGCGTTGTGTAGCAGGGGAGATTCTATGGGCATTCATTCCAAGGATGAAGATGTCCGACCCCCAAAACGCTCTTGTACGTACGAAACTGTCACTTGTAGCCAGCGCGGCGGGTGACAATGTACGTACAAGAGCGATGCGGGTACCTTAGAGAATCACCCTTGGTGGTTCTTGGATCGGGATTATGCCAGCTAAACCAGGCTGGGTGGGTCAGCCAAGAGGGATCTGGACACGATGAACCCATATATCGTTGAGAGAGGTATATGCGCGCGCTCGGGATATAACGACAGCGCAGACCGAGCGACAGCGCAGACGCAGCAACAGCGCAGTCACGGCCACGGCGCAGATACAGCGATAGCACAAACACAGCGACGGCGCAGGCGTAGCGACGGCGCAAACACAGCAGCAGCGCAGGCACGGCCACAGCGCGGATGGCTTCGGGGCGGGATTCGTTGACACGGCAGGCAGCTATGATGTACCCTATCATAAACAGGGAAGAATGCAGTATGTGCGAATCCGCCTAGACGAAGGTGCGAGCCAGCAACGGAGGTGTGCGAGTGAACCGAACGATCACATTGTTCAACACGATGGGGCGCGCTGAAGTGCCCTTTCAATCGATAGAGCCGGGCAAGGTCAGGCTGTACACCTGTGGCCCCACGGTGTACAACTACGCGCACATCGGCAACCTCCGGACCTATGTCTCAGAGGATCTGCTTCGGAGAATGCTCTCGTATTTCGGCTACGAAGTCAACCACGTGATGAACGTGACAGACGTTGGGCACTTGACATCAGACGCAGACACGGGAGAGGACAAGATGACAGTCGGCGCCCGGCGGGAGGGCAAGACTGTCTGGGAGATAGCGAGGTTCTATGAGAAAGCGTTCTTTGATGACATCCGCGCACTGAACATACTGATGCCTACCACGGTCGCGCGAGCGACCGAGCATATACCGGCGATGATCGAGATCGTGCAGCGTCTGATAGACCGCGGCTATGCCTACGAAGCCGGTGGCAACGTGTATTTTTCAGTCGACCGGTTCGCCGACTACGGGTCGCTCGCTGCCCTTCAGCTCGAGGAACTGCAGGCGGGAGCCAGGGTCGATGTCGACCCGAACAAGAGAAACCCGCTGGACTTCGTCCTTTGGTTCACGGAATCGAAGTTCCCTGATCAGGAGATGAAGTGGAATTCGCCGTTCGGGAGGGGATTCCCGGGTTGGCATATCGAGTGCTCGGCAATAGCCAGTCAGTATCTCGGAGAGCATGTCGACATCCATTGCGGAGGGTCCGACCACATCCCGGTGCACCACACGAATGAGATCGCCCAATCAGAGGCTGCGTTCGGGCACAAGTGGGTGAATTACTGGTTCCACACAGAGTTCCTCATCATGAAGGAAGGCAAGATGTCGAAGTCTGCGGGAGGGTTTCTCACGCTGGCCGCGCTTGCGGAGATGGGATTCTCCCCGGACGACTACAGGTACTTCTGCCTTCAGGCGCATTACCGCAGTCCCCTGCAGTTCACCTGGGAGGCTCTCAAGGGCGCTCAAACCGCCTTGGCGAATCTGCGGAACCTGTACACGGGGTGGCTCGAGGAGCCCGGAGCGGGCGCCAGTGATGTCCCGGATAGCAGCAATGGTTCAACTGCTTTAGGGCCGGAAGAGACGTCCACCGAAGTGTCGGAGGAAGAGCGATCATACAGCGAAGCTTTTGACTCGGCCATCGCTGCAGACCTAAATGTGCCTCTTGCTCTGGGTGTAGTGTGGAAAATGGCGAAGGATCCGGGTCTGTCTGCGGCGACGAAGCGATCGCTGCTCTCCCGATTCGACAGGGTTCTCGGGCTCGGCGTGGACAAGTGGCAGCGGGCAGAGTTGCCCGAGGAGCTCAAGCGGCTGCTCGATGAACGCCAGGCTGCGAGAGCTAGGCGCGACTACGCCACCGCTGACGAACTGCGAGCCCGCCTCGCTGCTGCGGGTGTCGAGATCATGGACACCCCGTCCGGCACGAAGTGGCAGTACAATCCCAAGAGGTAAAGCAGGCGCACATCGCTTGGCAGGCCGTTAAGTCCGACGGTCCGCCCGGCCCGGTGGTCCGCCCGGTCTGGCGGTCCGTAGAGGCTTCCGTCAGGTCTTCGGTCAAGTCTGGCGAGCTATTGAGCCTTGCGATCGGTCAATGAGGAGTGGTGACCACGAAGCTCAGCCTCGCAGTGCGCCCCAGCTCGTCCTGACACACTAGCTCGTGAGTGCCGGGGGCCGGAGTGTAGAAGACCGCTTCGCCCGGCGCCGCGGACCCGACGAACTCGCCATCTATAAACCAGTACAGCTGCCTGACGCCTGAACCCGCCTCCGCGACGAGCGCCAGCTTCTGCTGGTCTGGGGCGACGCCGGGCCTCAATTCGTACTCGCGGCCCCGTATGGGCGAGACGATCCGCGGAGGATCGCCGGAGATCTTCTGAGCGAACCTCGGATCCAGCGGGGGCGGGCGGTACCCCGTTGCGCCGGTCGCAGCCATCCATGAAGCGACTGCGGGCGGCCATTCGATGTACGTCCGTTCAAGGATGCCGTCTGTTCCTCTGAGGTAGTCAGGCACGCGCAGCCCCGTGCTCTGGTCGATCAGCGATGAACGGTGCAGGTCGCAGACCTGCTCGGATGACTTGCCTGGAATCCAGTAATCCTCGACAGCAACTGAGCAGTAGGGCCCAACGGGCATGCCGCTCAGGCTGCAGACCTCTCTCTTCACAAGGGTTTCCGGACGTCGGAACCACTCAGTCTCAGTGCCCTCAAGGAGCCTGTTCATGATCTGAAACAGAAGCGGAGCTGCTGCTTCTGCCCCGATCAGCTTGCTCGATGCCTCGCCCGAGAAGTTGCCTATCCAAACACCGACTGTGTACCTGGGCGAATACCCGATGCTCCAGGCGTCGCGATGACCGTAGGAGGTTCCTGTCTTCCAGGCGACTCTAGGCAACGAGGTGGACTCCCAGCCTGGCGGGAAGTCCGGTCGGGCGTTGTCGGACAGGATCTCGGTTACAAGAAATGCGCTCTCCGGCGAGAGGAGGCGGAGAGCGGGCCGGGTCTGGACTGCAGCAGATGCCGCGGTCGGCGCGGCAGCTGACGAGCGAGCCGAAGTGCCAGTCGGCTTGGCAGTCGATGTAGCAGCCGATGAGCTAGCCGGTGTGGCAGACGACGTGCCAGCCAGCGTTGCACTCGGCGCTGCAGCAGGTGCGGCAGCAGGTGCGGCATTCGTCGGCGCCACTGCGGTCACCATCGAGGCGGGCTGAAGCACGCCGCCGTTGGCCAGGGCGGAATATGCAGTCGTGAGCTCAAGCAGACTCACTTCACAGCCGCCTATGGCTAGACTGAGTCCATACGCTCGTGATCTGGCGAGCGACGATATGCCGGCATCCCGCAGGAAGCTGCTGAAGCTGTCGACACCTATCTCTGCTAGAAGATTGACTGCGGGCACGTTCAATGATTGGGACAGTGCTGACTGAGCGGAGACCAGCCCGCTGTAGGTCCCTGAGTAGTTCTGAGGCGAGTATTCGCCATACGAAACCGGTACATCTTCGAGATAGGACCTGGGCGTGATGATCCCGCGGTCAAATGCCATGGCATAGATGAACGGCTTCAGGGCGGACCCGGGTGAGCGCCGAGCTCTGGCCCCGTCGACCTGACCCGCTGCAGCGGTGTCGTGGAAGTCGGCAGATCCGACGTAAGCGACGACTCTGAGATTGAGGTTGTCTATCACAACGACCGACCCATTGGTGATTCCGTCCTCCCTTAGTCGAGCTACATGCTGTGCCAGCAGCCGCTCAACTTCGGTCTGGATGTAGGGCGAGATAGCTGTGTAGATGCGCCCTGGCCCGTGCCGCTGAGCAACCAAGCGCGTGAAGTGCGGAGCGACCGACGGGAGTTCTCTGCGGGAGGTTGGAGCGGGCTCAAGCAGGGCCTCTGTGCACGACGCTTCATCTATTGCGCCGAACCGGACAGCCCTTCTCAGCACCTCGTCCCGGGCCGCCCTGGCCGCATCCCCGAATCTGTCTGGTCTCAGCGATTCGGGTGACTTGGGCAGGGCGACCAGGAGTGCCGCTTCGCCGGTGCTGAGTTCTGCAGGGCTCTTGCCGAAGTACAGCAGCGACGCTGCGCCGATCCCTTCGATGTTGCCTCCGTACGGTGCGAGATTGACGTACATCTCGAGTATATCTCTCTTGGAATAGCGCAGCTCAAGGCTCATTGCTTGGAAGATCTCGACGACCTTTGATGTGATCGTCCGTGGCTTCGGGTCGAGAAGTCTGGCGACCTGCATCGTCAGTGTGGAGCCGCCAGAGACGATCGATCGGGTCCGCAGGTTCTGAATGATAGCCCTGCCCATAGCCAGCGGGTTGACACCGAAATGCCGGAAGAACCAGCGGTCCTCGTATGCGATGAGCATACGGATGAACTCGTCCGACACCTCGTCGAGCGACACGTTTACTCTCCAGCGGTCGTCACTCGCAAGAAACGCGGCCATGAGTCCGCCCTGGCTGTCATAGACGAGAGTTGACGTCGGCGTCCAAAGCTTGGCCATCGGCACCGTCGTCGAAAGCGCGGCTACAAAGACACCTGCCGTGATAGCTGCTGCACAGCTCAGGGTGACTAGCAAGACTACCTTTAGTCTATTGCGGCGATGCGGGGCAGCCGGTGCAGCCTCGGACCGGCGGCAATCCTGGACTACTACCGGGGCGGCTTCGGACCGACGACGATCCTGGGCCGCTGCCGCGGCGGCTTCGGACCCACGACGATCCGGGGCTGCTGGAGTGACTTCGGACCCGCGGCGATCCTGGGCTGCTGCCGGGGCAGCTTCGGATCGGCGGAGACGCGGGTCGGCCACAGGCTCGGCTTCCGACTGGCGGAGACGCGGGTCGGCCGCAGGCTCGGCCTCGGGCCTACTGCGACGCACGGCGAACTGACTCCCTTACGCGCACGCTGCCCTGACCACTCATGCTGTACACTGCAGGGTCGTACATGCACTCGGCCTTGATCGGCGGCAGAGCGAAGGTGCCTTCCGTGACAGCTCTGACAGCGTAGTAGAAGTGGTGCTCACCGGTCCAGTAGAAGCTCGTGAACAAGATCATTCGGTCGTCTCGGATGTCCATGTAGTCCGTGGACAGCAAGTCTGTCTCCGCCCACGGGAGGTAGACGTCTCTTCCGAGCCTCGGGTTTTCGATCTCGAGACCCGCAGGCAGCATATCCACTATGACCACGTTCTCTAGGTTCTCAGCCTCTGGCGACACGGTGATGTGGGCGATCATCACGTCTCCCTGATGGATGTTTTCGAGGTCGACCGGATCGCCGTCCCTGTCGAGAAGCTCACGGCGAACCCGTATGCCTTTGTCTGACTCAGAGACCTCTTTGGGCGAAAGCGCGACGCCGCTCACCGTAAGCGCGTAGTATGCAGTGCCGTTCCCCGAAATGTCCAGCTTGACGCGGCCCGCCGATAGGGCTGAAGCGAAGGCGGAGAGATCCACAACTGTTTCACCGCTGCTGTCAAACTGGGCGACCGGATTCCCGTCGACCGAGACTGTCCCGGTATATGAGGACGGCTCGTAGACCGAAGCCGCCTTTCCAAGCGCCAGGAGAGCAAATGCAGTGCTCTGGGTAGTTCCCCATGTTCCGTCTAGGTCCATGGCTTCTATGATGCGCTTGGAGAGGGCGTAGACCGCAGGGTTCTTCGGGTCGACCGAAACCAGAGCGTGAAGCATCACTGCATCGTCCCTTTGAGGTGAGCGGAAGGTAGATCCTGTTTGTGCGGGCACCGGCACCGCGTCCATCTTGTCAGGGGCGACTTGACGGGCGCCCTCTCGGTCACCCGCGAGTGCAAGTGCTGCAGCCAGCTGCGCTCTTGAGAAGGCCGGGAGTTTGTCCGGAATGCTTTTTTTCAGGTATGCCAGATTGCTCAGCGAAGGTTTGCCCGCGAGGCTCAGCACATACAGCCCATAGATGCGACACTCTGTCTCCTCGGAGTTTGCCGGGTTGCGGTTTGCGAGCGCCTGCAGGTGGGCTAGCATTCGGTCGTACACCCGGTCGGACACCTGGTATCCAGCGTTTCTAGCCTCAACCAGGAAATGCGATGCATAGATCGAGCTCCACAGAGATCTGTCGAACGATCCGGGCCAGAAGCGGAAGCTTCCATCGGACAGTTGCATCGACTCGATCTTGTCGATTCCCTTTTCAACGAAGTACGACACATCCGTCAGCGACATGCGAGGATCGGTCTGAGCCGCAAGCTCTCTATAATAGAGGAGCGGGAAGCAGCTTGAGACGGTCTGTTCGAGGCATCCGTATGGATACTGAACGAGGTACTGGAGCGCAGATCCGAGCTGCGCTGTGGGAAGAGGGCCGATCGCGAGCGAATATGAGGCAGTGCCCTCGACAAACTGGGTGTCGGCCTTGAGTGCGATCGGCTCACCCGGGGTCACCAGCCCCGTGCTCACCTCTGTCATATACGGGACTGCTGGACGCACGGGCAGCTCGACTGTGGAGGAGCTCTCAGCACCGTTGCCCTTTGCTGTGACGGTTACCGTCGCGGTGCCTGGCGCAGCCTTGGCTGTGGCGATGAAGGGCACGACAGCCTCCTCGTTGTCGCGCAAGGTCAGCTGGTAGCTGCTGCTCTTCGTTAGTTCGAGCGCGCCGGATACTGACGCTTCGACCGAGAACACTCCATCTGAGCCGGTGGCGTTGCGCACTGACACGGGGAAGGTGAACGAGTCGCCGGTTGCAGCGAAGCGCGGGAGGGTCATGTTGACGACCACTTTGTCCTGCACGATCGCGATGGTACTGCTGCTGCCGAATGCTGACTCAGAGGCAGCCACCGCCATTAGCCTCAGCGTTCCGCTGAACTCTGGCACCTCCAGGGTAATAGACGCCTTGCCGTCTGCGTCTGTGTTCACCAGACCGGACCAGAGCGAGACAGGCTCGACTCTCCGGGCGCTAATCGGGTCTAGATGACGCTGCCCATAGTAGGGAGCTGGTTCGGCCAGATCTCCACCGGGCAAGCTCGACCCCGTGATGGAGCGAGGCTCGGAGAGCAGCAGGCGATACAGGTCATACGTAGAGACAGACAGCCGTTTCTTGCCGTAGAAGAAGCCGAAGGGCGAGGGAACGTCGTAGCCCGTGATTTGGCAGATTCCCTCGTCGACTGCAGCCAGTGTGACGATAATCGGGCCAGCTTGAACGCCCGAAGTGCCGGCGCCGCGACCCACCTGCACCTCCACGGTGAACGGACCGCCTGGCCTGATGACATCAGGTGCAGACAACGTGACCTCCAGCTTGTTGCCTGACGCCTCCACAGGGATTGACACTGTTCCGAATGCCCTGACCGAAGCGTGTCTGTCGAGTCCCTCGGGCGACCGTATGACCTGAACCGTGACATAGACGTTTGGAACATACTCGGCCTCAATGGGGATGCTGACCTCCGAGACGCCCTCCGCGATATCTTTGACGAAGACATCAAGGATTCGCTCGCGCTCGACGGTTATGAGCGCTTTCCCTGCAAACGGAGATGTCACGCGGATGGTCGCGGTGCTTGCAGGCGCATAGGATGCTCGATCGGGCTCCAGTACCACCTCATCGGGGTCTGCACTAGACCACGGTCCCCAGGCTCCCATGCGTCCATCTGTGGCATAGAACTCCACAGAAGCTCGGTGGCCGTTCTCAACCGAGGGGTCTGACACGACGACTCTGTGCCTGCCATAGCTTTTTGCTGCATACTTCAGCTCGCCGACTCCATCGGGTCCGAGGCTCAGCAGATCCTCAAAGACCTTCTCTTCCTGCCTTCTGGTCTCGAACTGGTACTGGCCGTCTGCACCGCGATGGTAGATTGTGCTGTACTGCACCGTGTAGACCTCAACTCTGAGTCTGGCGTCCGCAATCGGCTTTCCACTTGGATCCACGGCAACGCAGCTCACCGCGACTGGCTCATCCAGCTCAACAAACTGTCCTGATCCGAGTCTCAGGCCCACGTACTTCTTGTAGGGGTGATACGTCGCATACGCGCGCGCATGTGAAGCTCTTCCTCCGATCTCCGTCACTGTGGCTCTGAACTCGACCTCCAGTGAGGAAGGCGGCTCATGGTGATCGGTGAACTCATGGGAGTGCCGCCATATGCCATCCTCTGACAGGACACCTGAGGCGAAGATCTCCTTAGTCTGTGAGTACTCGCGCAGGCTGTCCGTGAAGCTGTATGAGGAATAGCCCTCCGCTGTGAAGTCAGTGGGGTGCAGCAGAATCGAGAGCTCGGCGTCGCGGCCGGGAACCGCAGTGCCGAGCAGCGATTCGGCAGATACCTCGATCAATGCCGTGTCACCCTGCAAGTACGTACCGGAGTCTAGCTTGACACCTACTTTGATGCGCTCCGGCATGAACTCCTCAACCATGAACTTGCAGTGCCCAGTCTCTCGTTCGGCTATCAGAAGAGAGGCCGAATACTCGCCGGTCATCGCATAGCTGGGGATATCGAGGGCCAGTTCGAATGAGCCCGAGTCACCGGTCAGGATTGGTAACTCCCTGAAGACATCTCCTCCAGGATCGTAGACGACGAGGCGGGCGGGAAGGGGCTGAGGCACTGAGAGCTTCGGTCCACGGACGAAGCCGGCAACATGGGCCTTGTCGCCGGGCCGGAACAGCTCTCTATCCATGTACAGGAAGGTTTCATATCCCTGTTGCAGCACGTCTCTGCCGGAGATGTCGAACTCGATGAGATCGGTCCGTGTCGTGCTGAGCGGCAAGAAGGTGAAGTCGTCGCCGCGCTCCACAGTGACTATGTAAGGCTCGAACTGAGGCAGAACCGACTTGAGGTCGCCGAACCTGGCGATTCCCATGTGGTCGGTCACAGCAGAGGCAATCAGCTGGTTGTTGGAGCTCATCACCGACACGGTTGAGCCTTCGACCGGTTCGAGCGTCCTGATGGAGCAGACAAACGCCAGTAGGTCGCCGGCACTGGCCTTGAACGTGACTCCGAGGTCAGAGGAGACGATCAGCCGGCTGTCAGTCAGCCACCTGCGGTTTCTGTCCCGGACGACTACTCCGTAGACTCCCGAATACTCCGGTGAATCGTACCGGCTGAGATCGACGTGCAGCACCTGCTCAGCATTTGGAGCAGCCCCCGTCTTGACGGTCCACGATTCTATGAGTTTGCCGGTTCTTTCGAGGTCGCTCTCAAACCCGTACGCGCCGGGACTGGTGAAGCTGAACAACGGCGTCAGGTTGTTTCTGAATACCTGGTACACAGCAACATCGACTTCGTCGACGTTCACGGTTGTCAGCGCCACAGTCTGCAGACCATATCTAGGCAGGTACATTCCTGGATCGTCAAATTGGACACTGGGATTGAGATCGGGAATGACAAACGTTCCTCTGTAGGCTTCGCCAAGCACGCGCCCGGACAGCGAAATCAGGCCTGAAGATACGGTGACCGTGTAGACATCGCGCGGCTTGAAATGGTCACTTAGGAGGACCAATTCGTAGCCATGAGATACGACCGAGAACGGCACTTCGGGATCGAGTCTTACCGACTGCTTGAGAACGTCTGGATCGACCTGGTCGCTAAACCCCATACTTATGCAGAAAGAGCCGGGGGCGCGGTAGTAGCTCTCAGGATAGACCCAGTAGATCTCCAGATCGTCCGCGAGGACTGAGGACGCCAGGTCGAACTCTTTCTCAAAGGTCTCTTTGAGTCCGAGCGACCCGCCGACACATGTGATTCCATGATCAATGGACAGACGCAAAGCGCCCGACAGGTCGTAGACTGGAACACTTGGCACCAGCGCAAACACATTCGAGCGGCCTTCTGCCGGCACCAGCGTATAGGGAATCGGATCACCGGTGCCGGACAGTGCCAGACCCACATGCCTGCGGACCTGCGATGCATCGACCTCGTAGTTGAACTCCACCTCTATGCGAAGTCCATCGACAAAGCCCGAGCCTGTCTCGCCGGTCGTCAATCGTGCGTCGACAACTGTCAGCCGCTCCGTGTTGAACTCGATTGGCTGGACAACGCGCTCCAAATTGCCTCCTGCAACCGGGAGCACACTCAGATCCACCACGCCTTCGTATTTCGTCGATGGGGCGAGGGGCTGATCGAGCAGGAAGCGGAGGTGCCTCGAACTCTGCCAGACATATTGCCCGCTCAGTCTGGGCTGTATCTGCATGATGTTGGCAGAGAACAGCTGACCCACCTCATCTGGAGGAACTACGTCGTCACTGAACTCAAGGCTTATGTCCACGTCGAGCGGCACTGTCTCACCTGAAGAAGGACGAACCGCTGTGAGCCTCGCTGCCGGCCCGGGATCTTCGGCAGTTCGCACGAACAAACCGCTGAGCACCAGTCCCAAGACCAAGCCGGCCAGAATCCCAGCCAGGAGATGAGTCCCTTTGCTCGCGGCTTCCGAGGCCTTCTGGATCTGCCTTACACCTGCTCTGATAATGCTCATAGGAAAGGAACCCCCTTCGACCGACTTGCCCTCGCTTCAGTGATCCGATAAAGGATCCGAGACTCGCGCTCCTAAGTATTCTGGATTGGTAGATCAGTCTCCTGTAATGGGCGGTCCACCAGACTGTGGAATGCGGCAGCTACTGCGGCTCGCATCCGGCTGGAGATTGACCGTAGTCACAATTGTGACATAGCCACAGCACAGGGTCTTCGGCTGAGTAGTAGGATGTAACGACATAGGTTTGGAGGGAAGGATCATGAACCCATGCAACACGAGGGAGCTGGTCAAGAGACTCAGGCGAGCCCTTCTGGATGAACGCGAGGCCGCAGCCTTGTACGCCTGTTTGAGAGACATGTCGGAGACCTTTGACGGAGTGGATGCCTTCGCCGAGGCGAGAAGAGACGAGCTTGACCACGCCGCCACTCTGACCCAGGTAATCGAAAGGCTCACATGCAGGACACCAGTTGAGGCGACTCAGGCGGTGTGCCCACCCGATTTCCGAGGTTACTGCAATGGGGTGAAGTTGGCGATAGTCGGCGAAAACGAAGCCATCAAGGAGTACACCGAACTGATTGAACTCTCCCGGTCACGCGAACTGGATCGGATTCTGGCGAGGATCAAAGCTGACGAGGAGGTCCACCGGGCGAGGTTCAACAAGCTGTACGACATGCTGTGTCCTCAGCCATGCACGCTCCCTGCTGTCCAGGACCCATGTGCACCTTACGTTCCCTACTGGGGTTGCCAGTACTGACAACCATCGTTCCGAGGGTCCGGCGAGCCGGCGAGCCTCAGCCAGCCCGCCCCAATGGTTCGGGGACTTGCTTCCCGAACCATTATACTAAACTCTGTCGAACTCGTGCCAAGGCGGCTTGATGAGACGCCTGGTTATACCCATTGAGTCTATCTCGTGCATATCTTTGTCCGTAAGCTCGAAGTCGAAGACATCGAAATTCTCTTTGAGGTGCGCTTCGGACCTTGCCTTGGGTATCACTGTGATTCCTTTCTGAATCAGCCATCGAATCGCCACCTGAGAGGCGGTCTTACCATGCCGCTCCGATATGCGTGTGAGGACCGGATCTCCGATCACCTGACCGCGGGCGAGCGGGCTGTAGGCCGTTAGGATGATGCCGCGAGCCGTGCATTCGGACAGCAGGTTCTCCTGGTTGAGGTACACGTGATACTCGACCTGGTTCACAGATATGGGTGCTCTCGAGACCCTTTCTGCCTCTGCGATGTGGCTCACCGTGAAGTTGCTGACTCCTATGTCCCTCACCTTTCCCGCGTCGATCAGACTGCCCATGGCGTCGAGCGTCTCGTCCACCGGGTATGAAGAATCAGGCCAGTGAATGAGATACAGGTCGAGGTAGTCCACCCCGAGCTCTTTCAGAGTGGCATCGCACGCCTCTAGGACGTTGCGCCGGCTGTAGCGTCCTCGCATGAGCTTCGAAGTGATGAACAGATCTTGTCTGCGGACTCCAGACTTCAGGATGCCGGCCTTTACCTCTCGGTGATTCTCATACCCTTCCGCCGTGTCTATGTGCCTGTACCCCAAGGCGATCGCCTTCGATACTGCCTCTACGCACTCTTCACCGTTGAGCTGCCACGTGCCGAGGCCCAGCACAGGCATTGTGGCACCAGACTTGAGCTTCACAGTCATCATTGCAGTGCGGGGCTGCCGTCTCGCATGCGCAGGAATCGCGACACCGCAACCCGCATTCCCTCCTTTTGCATCGGTCCTCGAGACGTGTCTGGGTCAGTGTCCCTATCATAGACTATCTTACCACAACGCCGCAAGGCTCTCATGACTAGAGCGTAAGACTGTGGTAGTATGGGATCGAGAAGGTGAACTCACAGGCCGGGTGCGGCCGAGTCGCCGTCCCGGAGTTGCGCAACAAACGGAGAGTGAGTGCTGGTGAGGCGAATAGTCCTGACCGGAGGCGGTACTGCCGGTCATGTAATGCCGAACATCGCGCTGTTGCCGGAGCTTAGAAAAAGAGGGTACGAGATCCACTACATCGGATCCGTCGCCGGGATCGAGCGCCAGCTGATCTCGGAAGAGGGCATCCCTTACCACGCCATCGACACGGGCAAGTTCAGACGGTATCTGGACATCCGACACTTGACCGATCCCTTCAGGGTAATACACGGTCTCGGCCAGGCAACTCTCCTCATGCGCAGGATCAAACCGGACGTGCTGTTCGCGAAGGGCGGGTTCGTCTCTTTTCCGGTCATCGTCGCTGCGTGGCTGAATCGAGTTCCTGCAATAGTCCACGAGTCTGACCTCTCGGTAGGCATGGCCAATCGGATGTCCATTCCATTCGTCTCCAAGGTATGCTTCAGCTTCCCCGAGACAGCCGAGCATCTTCCGGCTCGCAAGCGCGTGTTCACGGGGACTCCAGTCCGTGATCAGCTGCTCCGCGGGAATCCCGAGCAGGGCAGGCTTCTGTGCGGTTTCGATGACTCCAAGCCGGTCGCGCTTGTGATAGGCGGCAGCCTGGGATCGAAGGCTATCAATGCAGCAGTCAGGGCATCTCTGCCGTCGATCCTCAAGCGATTTCAGGTCTGTCACATCTGCGGGAAGGGCGGTGTGGATGAATCGCTCGCCGGCACCAGGGGCTATAGGCAGTTTGAGTTTGTGTCGAAGGAGCTGCCGGACATCATGGCCGCCGCAGATGTGGTGATTTCCAGAGCCGGCGCGAACACGATCTTCGAGCTGCTTGCGCTGCGCAAACCAAATCTTCTGATACCGCTTTCGAAGAGCGCTAGCCGGGGAGATCAGATTCACAACGCGATGTCGTTCAAGGGGCAGGGTTTCTCTGAGGTACTGCTCGAGGAGGATCTCTCGACAGAATCGCTTGTCGGTCAAGTCATGAGCGTGTACAATCGCAGAAAAGCGTTCATCCAGGCTATGCATATGAGTCCGGTGCGCAACGGAGTGGACAACATAGTCAAGCTGATAGATGAGGTGTGCGGGGGAGGGTAATACTGTGAGAATCTCTCAAATCTCAGTGTTTCTCGAGAACGAGGCAGGCCGTCTCGCAAACGTCGCCAAGATTCTGGGTGGCGCCGAGGTCAACATCAGAGCGCTGTCAATAGCGGACACGGCCGATTTTGGAATCCTGAGGCTCATTGTGGACGACCCCGAGAGAGCAGCGGCGGTCTTGAGAGGAGCCGGGCTCACAGTGAGCCTGACTGATGTGATTGCAGTCGAAATGCCCGACCGCCCAGGCGGACTCGCGCAAGTGTTGGACGCGCTCGCGGATGCACGCGTGAATATTGAGTACATGTACGCCTTTGTGACTCAATCTGCAGAGGGCGCCGTAGTCGTGTTCCGTGTCGATCAGCTGGACGAGGCGATTGGGGCGCTTACAGCCAGAGGATTGAGATTGCTGAGCGGCGACGATGTGTACTACTTCTGATCATGGCATATTACCGCTCTTCATGGACCCCGGAAAAACGGGGTCCATTTTGTGTGTTTGTGCAGCATCTTTCGCATATCTGTAGGTGCTTTTTGGTAGCCTAATGACTGTGAAGGAGGGAATCAGTCAGATGAAGGCAACAGGAATCGTCCGGAGGATTGACGATTTGGGACGGGTAGTGATTCCGAAGGAGATCAGGCGGACGCTCCGGATACGCGAAGGAGACCCTCTCGAGATCTTCACAGACAGAGGCGGCGAGGTCATACTCAAAAAATACTCGCCCATGGTTGATCTCAGCTACTTCGCGCAGGAATACGCGGACTCGCTCGCTGAATCCACGGGTCACATCGCCGTGGTTGCGGACCAGGACGAGATCGTCGCGGTCGGAGGAGCGCCCAAGAGGGCGTTCAAGAACAAGCGGCTGACCGAAGCGTGCGAGAAGATGATGAGAGAGGGACGGACGTTCATCTTCAACAACCCAAATGAGAATCCGGCAATCGAGAACGTAGAGTTCAGCAGCCAGGTCGTGTCGCCCATCATTCGAAACGGTGATGTCGAGGGAGTCATCATTCTCATTGCAAAGGAAGGCCAGATGGGCGATGTCGAGATCAAACTCGCGGACACAGCGGCAGGATTTCTTGCGAAGCAACTCGATTGAGCGATCTCGCCGATCAGAGCATTTTCATCCATAGTGATTCTGGTGAGCCAGTGTAGGACGCGAGTTCCGCACAGTCCATGCGGTTACTAGCATCTATCTCTTCGCCGCGGAGAGAGTACTAGTGGAACTCAAGTTAAGCAGCAAAGGAGGACAACCTGCGTGGCACAGAATCGTAACCAGAATCAGATCGAGGTCCCTCAGGCTAAGGAAGCTCTCAATAGGATGAAATACGAAGTTGCCAGCTCGTTGGGAATCAACCTGAATCAGGGTTACAACGGCAACCTCAGCACCTATGAGGCTGGCAAGATCGGTGGCAACATGGTCAAACAGATGATCCATGCCGCCGAGCAGAGCCTGATCGGCCAGACTGTGAGTTCAGTCAGAACCGGATTCCAGCAGGGTCTGACGAACTTCCCGCCCAGTCAGTAGTAATGATCTAGACTCAAGGGTGCCAGAGAGTGACATCTCTGAGTTCGAACCATGCGACAGCGCGGGAGCGGCGTTGAGCCTGCTCCCGCCAAAGGCAGCGACCCGGACCACCGTCCGGGTTCTTCTTAGCTGCCTTGTTTTTTCGTACTGATGAATGATAGAATTGAATATTGAAAAAGGAGGCGCAAATATGGGTGAATTCGCTGCTGTAGTTCTTGCTGCGGGCCTCGGAACCAGGATGAAATCGAAACTGCCTAAGGCTATGCATCAGGTCTGTGGAAAGCCTATGGTGGGGCATGTGGTCAGCGCCCTCGAGTCAGCCGGATGCAGCCGAGTGGTGGTAGTCGTGGGGCAGGAGGCGGATGAAACCAGAAACTACCTCGGCGATCGCGTTCGATATGCCGTCCAGGTCGAAAGACTGGGCACCGGCCACGCTGTTCTGGCTGCCAGGGATCAGCTCACGGGATTCGAGGGGGTCATTGTAGTCTGCTACGGCGACAATCCGGCGCTGACTGCGGATACCATTCGTGACCTAGTGTCCTATCACGAGTCTTCGAAGTGTGTCGCCACAGCCGCCGTTGGCAAACTGCAAGATCCTTCAGGATTCGGCAGGGTGATTCGGACTGAGTCCGGCGAGTTTGACCGGGTGGTCGAGGAGAAAGATGCCACTCCTGAGCAGCGGCAGATAGCTGAAGTGAATGCGGGGCTGTATGCCTTTGACAACGCCAAGCTGTTTCGGGCTCTTGAGCATCTGGACCGCAGCAACGCGCAGGGCGAGTATCTCCTTCCAGACGTACTATTGATCCTGAAGTCCGAAGGGCACTCCGTCCGATGTTTTGAGCTGGACGATCCTACTGACATGGCAGCGGTAAACACCAGAAAGCAGTTGGCTGAAGTGGACCGGGTTCTGCGGGACCGAGTGCGGGAGAGGCTCATGGCGTCCGGCGTGACCCTTGTGGATCCGGACAAGACATACATCGATTCCGACGTCGAGATCGGACCCGACACAATCGTCTACCCGTTCGTTTTCCTTGAAGGATCGACTCGCATAGGCGAGGGCTGCGTGATCGGCATGGGCTGCAGGATCGTGGATACGACGATCGGAGACAGGACGAGCATCGACCAGTCGACGATAGTCAGCAGTGTGATCGGCTCGGATGTCACTGTGGGCCCGTTCGCATATATCCGTCCTGAATCGCGCATAGAGGATGGTGTGAAGATCGGCGACTTCACGGAGATCAAGAAGTCTCGAATCGGGAAGCTCAGCAAGGTTCCGCATCTCTCGTATGTGGGGGATGCCGACATTGGAGAGGGTGTGAACATCGGAGCAGGGACCATTACCTGCAACTACGACGGAAAGGTCAAGCACAAGACGACTGTGCTGGACGGAGCGTTCGTGGGGAGCAACTCGAACCTGGTGGCTCCTGTCACCGTCGGAGAACGCGCCTACGTTGCAGCCGGATCTACGATCACCGACGACGTGCCGGGTGAGGCGCTAGCCATAGGCCGGGCGAGGCAGGTGGTAAAGGAGGGTTGGGTCAAAAAGCGCGCTGAGCAGCAGCAGTCGTAGAAGTAAGTAGCGAAGACAGAAGGAGTCTGCGCAGAAGGAGCCAATGAACCAGGAACTGGTGAAGAGAGTTGGTCGCCCAGAGGTGATAGGGTGAAGTTCCTCTTGGGTCTCGGCAATCCCGGGCCTAGATACGAGGGAACAAGGCACAACGTAGGTTTCGCCGTTGCCGACGGTCTGGTGCAGCGACTAGGCACCACCTACTCGATCGGATATCGGTGCGTCTTGGCGCGCGCAGATGTGGACTCGACCAGAGTCTATATTGTCAAACCTTTGACATACATGAATCTGAGCGGCGAGGTCATTCCCTACCTTCGCCGCAGGTGGAGAGTTGCGCCTGAGGACTTGCTCGTCATCTTCGACGACATGAGTCTGCCCGTCGGCAAGATCCGCCTAAGGTCCAAAGGGAGTTCAGGAGGGCACAACGGAGTCAAGTCAATCATACAGCATCTAGGTACGCAGGATTTCCCGCGACTCAGAATTGGAATCGGCCAGCCCCCTCCTACCGAGGAGAACGGCGCCATCGACCATGTTCTATCCCGCTTCACGGGCAAGGAGCTTGCCATTATTGAGAAGGCAAGAACCCTCGCAGTCGATGCGGCACTCGTTTTCGTGCGAGACGGAATCGAAGCCGCTATGTCCGCCTTCAACTCGCGAGTCATCACCGACACAGAGAGGACTGATACTTCAGACTGATGTATGCTCTACTCGATCTCATCGCCGGCACAGGCTCGTTCAGAGAGGTCGCCGAGCAGATAAAGAAAGGCCGGCGGCAGCATATCATCGGCATCAGTGGGACGCAGAAAGCGTACTTCCTGGCCGCGCTGACGCGGGCGATGAGCGGTCGGACGCTAGTTATTGTGACCTACAGCCAGTATGAAGCGGACCGCCTCTGCGAGCATCTGTCGTGCTTTCTCCGCGATGCTCCAGTCGGACTGCTTCCCGCCTATGACATACTGCCTCACCACGAGCTTCTGCGAAGCGCTGACGTAGCTGAGGCGCGCATGTCTGTGTTCAGGGATGTCATAGTCGGCGCACACTACCCCGTCGTGATCCCTGTGAAGGCGCTTTCGCGCAGGATCGTGGAGCGCGACGTGCTGGCCGAGGCCACCTTCGGAGTGAAGGTCGGAGATACGTTCGAGCTGGAGTCGATGTCTCAACGGCTGGCAATGCTGGGATACAGGAGATCGGATGTAGTTGAGAACAAAGGCGAGTTCTGCGTAAGAGGCGGCATTCTGGACCTGTTCCCCATAGCTGACATGAACCCTGTCCGGATCGAGTTCTTCGGCGACGAGGTCGACTCGATTCGCAGGTTCAACCCGAACACCCAAAGATCAGAGGACCGACTGGAGGAGGTATTGGTCTACCCTGCAACTGAGTTCGTGTTCACCGCAGCAGAGGGAGAGGCTGCGTCGCGGAGCATCCTTGCGGAGCTGGAGGCGACAGCGGACAGACTCAGGAAGATGGAGCGAAGTGCCCAGGCAGAGAGCCTGGAGGACCAGGTCCGCGAGCACGTGTCTGCGATCCAGCAGGGGGCCGATCCGAATCTGGCTGAGGAGTATGCGAGCCACTTCCAGAAGCGAATGGTGAATGTCCTGTCGTACTTCCGCGATCCGCTGCTGATAATCGACGAGCCCGCGAGAGTAATCGATGCCATGGACGGGATCTCCAAGGAGATTCGCAGCAGCTATACAGCTATGATCGAGCAGGGGAAGGTCCTGCCCAGTCAGGCCGAAGCGTACTATGCACCGGAGGCCGTGTCCGCCGAGTTCTCGAGGCTCCAGTCCGTCAGTCTGGCACTGCTCGCCCGGGGACTGGCCGCCGGGGGCGCACAGGGCAGGCGGGAGCTCGGGTTCAGATCAGCACCCGTGTATCAGGGTAATCTTGACAAGATCGTAGCCGACGTGTCGTCTTGGAAACTCAAACGGATGAGAGTGCTGATCGCTGTCAGCTCGGGCGACCGCGGCAAGAGGCTGGTCGACCTGTTCAGAGAGCGGGACATCGAAAGCACCTACTCAGAGGATCTGTCCGGTTCTCTTGTGCCCGGTGCGGTAGTTATCACCGCCTCGGATCTCGACGGCGGGTTCATATTCAGCGATGCCGGGCTTGTGGTTCTGACAGAGACAGAGATACAGGGCAGGAAGAGAACGCGACACAGGTTCAGATTCGATGACGAGGCAGGCAAGATAACGTCGTATACGGACCTGAAGGCGGGAGACCTAGTTGTACACGTTGCGCACGGAATCGGGCGGTATGCCGGAGTGGAGACGCTCGAGATCGCCGGCACCAAGCGGGATTACTTGCTGGTCAAGTACGCCGGTGACGACAAGCTTTACATTCCGACCGACCAGGTCGATATGCTGCAGAAATACATCGGAGTCGAGGGATCCGTTCCGAAGCTGAATAAGATGGGCGGGCATGAGTGGAACCGCGTGAAGGCGCGGGCCCGTCGATCCATCGAGGAGCTTGCTGAGGGGCTGCTGCAACTCTATGCTGACCGCGAGGCAATCAACGGTCATTCCTTCTCTCCCGATACAGTGTGGCAGGATGAGTTCGAGCAGGCCTTCGCGTATGACGAGACTCCTGATCAGCTCAGAGTCGTAGAAGAGGTCAAGAGGGACATGGAGCGCAACAAGCCCATGGACCGGCTGATCTGCGGCGATGTCGGCTATGGAAAGACCGAGGTGGCGATCAGGGCTGCGTTCAAGTGCATCATGGATGAGAAGCAGGTGGCGGTCCTGGTGCCGACGACGATTCTTGCCCAGCAGCACTTCACTACGTTCTCCGAGAGGTTCAAGGGATACCCTGTGAACATCGCTGTGCTGAGCCGGTTCCAGTCGCGCAAAGAACAGGCTGACGTGGTCAAGGGTTTGAAGAACGGCAAGATCGATGTCGTGATAGGCACGCACCGCCTCTTGCAGAAGGATGTCAGCTTCAAGGATCTGGGCCTGCTGGTGATAGACGAGGAGCAGCGGTTCGGAGTCGCTCACAAGGAACGCCTGAAGGAAATGAAGAGAACCGTCGACGTGATGACTCTCACAGCTACTCCGATTCCGAGAACCCTTCACATGTCCATGGTAGGAGTCAGGGACATGAGCGTGATCAACACCCCGCCGAAGAACAGGTACCCGATCCGCACCTTCGTCGTGGAATATGATCCGAACCTG
>JAAYAB010000180.1 GCA_012719595.1 Bacillota bacterium | reverse complement strand
TTGGGCCCGTATCTGGCCGTCCCTCAGAACTGCTCGTTCAGACCGATATAGAACCGCTCTGCGTCACTGCCAATGCCCTTCGTGTACCGCGCTTCGATTTCCAATGATATGGGAGTAGTGTATCTCGCCACCACTCCGACTCGCGTCATCGCTCCCTGCAGGCCAAAGCTGCCGGGGACATCCCATACCTTGCCGAGACCTGCCACTACGCCGACGCTCAGATCGCCTCGGAGCGAATGTCGCAGTTCCGCATTGGCTGAAAAATAGCTATGCCCGAGAAGGCTCCTCGAATATTCCGGAAACGCGTCTCCACCTCCGAGGAGGAACCACTGCGACGCAGGCGCCAATGAGTCGATGGTGCCCATCGAACCGCTGATCACCAGGGCGTTCTTATCGGACAGACGGACAGTCGCGACTGCTCTGGCGGTTGCGAAGCCGTGAGTCACCGCACTTCCGCTAACCGGGTCGGTCATCATGCCGACGGTCACCTCGTACGAGCTCGGTACCGTCCTCCGCACCTGTCCGTCAAAAGTCAAAGCCAGGGACATGTACTGTCCACTCTGAATACTAAGGCCTGTGGTCGACCGCAGGCGAGTCACCGATCCAGTCGTATGCGACAGCTGAGCTGCGAGCGACGAGCTCTTCGACATCGCCGTCCGGACTCCGAGTGAAACGATGGATCTGTTCAGTTCATAGCTGCTGCCTAAGTGGGTTCCGGCTGCTAGAGTGACCGCAACCGGTTGAGAGCCGACAGCAGCCGAGAGTTCGAGGGGTAATGCACCAGCTAACACGGGCAAATCAACCCGCAACGACCACCTAGAGCGCCCTTCGAGTCCATACACTGCCCTGATGTTCAACATCCGCCCTGCGACATTGTACAAGCTGACTGAGATCTGGCGGGACAAGATATCCTGCACAACTCTTCGCCCGAGATCCCGGGGTCCCAGGTAGAGGGACCACCCCTCCTGCACGTAGATGACTACCTTGACCTTGTGCTCGCCGGCAGGCCTGGCAAGCAACCCCGAACTCCTGAAGGCGCTAGTCAAGCGGAGTCTCCTACTTGCGAGGCCCATTGCCTCTGTGGAGAACCTGTCGCCAGGCTTTATGCCCACTATCTGCTTTATCAGCGATTTGCTTGTTTTGAATGCACCGTAGACCTCAACCGACTCGACTTCCATTCCCTCATATGCAGAGAAGTCAGCAGACTCGGCCAGCTCACCCAAGCCCACATCCAGACCGCCGAAGCCGCTGGCAATCACCCACATCCAGTCGAGCTTGGACAGCAGGCTACCTCCGCCTCTCAGACCGCCTGACCGATCGCCCTCCTCAGCGCATAGCGCAACGGCCGTCTCGAGCACAACGTCTCGGTCAGCCGCATCCAATCCCGTATCCACCAGCACATCCGGGACGGTCTTGGTCTCCTCGTTCGCCGTGCCATCAGGGTTTAGGCCCATGGACTCGGCCATTCTGATGTTGAGCTTGCTGTTTGGGAGGGTGAATACCATAGGATCAAAGCCTATGCCATCTCCTCCGGTTACCGTCCCTACGAGCGTTGCCCAGCCGGTCGTCTTGGCGAATGCGGCGAACGTCTCAGTCGAAGAGTACACTCTCTCGTCGACCAGCAAGAATATGCGCCCTGTGAACCCGACTGGGTTCTTCGGCATTATCACATCCGGAAGCTGAATCGGCTCTATGTACTCCTCTGTGAAGACCTCTCTCGGCACGTTCTGCAGTCTAGGGAGATTGCCCCTTCCCACCTGGAGGAAGTAGTAGCCTGGCCCAAGGCGATTCTTCATGTATTCTTGCACAGCCGCACCGCTGCGCACGACCACATACCATCTCCAGGCGACAGGGTCAGATATCAAGGGAGCAACCAAGAGCTGACGCCAGTACTGCTCACTCCCGCCGCCATTTCCGCGGATATCTATCAACAGGTTCGGGTAGTCCCGGACAGAAGCAAGGAACTCAAGCACCTGTTGTCTGTCCTGTTCCACATATCGGCTGGAAAACGACCTTATCTTGATGTACGCTATTCGCCCTTCATCTATTACCGACGTCGTCACATTGTTGTCGTCTGTGACCGTGCCTGCGGAACTACTGCTCAGAATGTGTGTGTGGTCGTTGTTTAGACGAGAGAGGATGTACGCTATTGCCCGGGCAAATTCCTCATCAGTCTCGGCAGCCTCCACTAGCTTGCGAAACTCGTCCTTCTCGCCTAGCCAATCGATTCCGTTGATGCGTTCGTTCACCCACAGGAAAGGGTAGTTCTCACTAACCACACTGTAGAGATACTCGAAGTCCGCCAGCTTTTCCAGAGGCGTGAGGCTCTCCGTACTCGCACCAACGATCCCTGCTCCGCCCAACAGCACGGCCGTCGTAACCGCGATGCCGACCACCATGCTAGACACATGCTTCAATCTTGTGATCATACTGATGCCTCCTTGCATCAGGCCTCGCGCAAAGGCCCGTTTCCACGCGATCGCTGGGCACGGGCCTTTAGCTCAAAATCCCAGTGGTGTGCAATCCCCTACACTTTACTCCACCGTCACGCTCTTGGCAAGATTCCTCGGCTTGTCAACATCACATCCGCGCTCCACGGCAGTGTAGTAGGCAAGCAACTGCGTCGGCACCACCAGCATCGTGGGCATCAGCATGTCATCCATGTCAGGCAGCCACAGCACGTAGTCGACTTCGCCAGCGATCTCATGATCTGATTCCCTGGCGAGCGCAATCACCGTGGCGTCCCTGGCCTTTACCTCTTTGATGTTGCTGCGGGTCTTCTCGCGAGTCTTTTTCTGGGTGACCAGCGCAATGACTGGTACGCCCTCCACGCAAAGAGCCAGAGTCCCATGCTTCAGCTCGCCAGCTGCCAGCGCCTCTGCGTGAATGTAAGAGATCTCCTTGAGCTTGAGCTGGCCTTCTTGGCTGACCGCGTAGTCGAGGCCCCTGCCGATGTAGAACACGCTCTCGCAATCCCTCAGCAGCTTTGCATATCTCCTAATATTCTCTTCATTGTCTGCAATTACCTTCTGTAGGTTTCCCGGGAGCCGCTGCAACTCGTCAGTCAAACGCTTGGCCTCCTCTAGGGAAACCAGCCCCCGCCTGCGGCCCAGATATATGGCAAGAAGGACCAGCGTGACCAGCTGAGTCGTATAGGCCTTGGTTGAGGCCACAGCAATCTCCGGGCCTGCCCAGGTGTAGATCACGTCGTCGGACTCGCGTGCTACCGAGCTTCCCACCACGTTGGTAATCGCCAGCACACGGCAGGCCTTAGCCTTTGCCTCTCTGATCGCCGCCAGAGTGTCGGCGGTTTCCCCAGATTGACTGATGACGATGGTCAACATTGACTCATCAATCATGGGATCAGCATACCGGAACTCAGACGCCAATGACACTTCCACGGGGATGCGCGCCAGGTTCTCGATCAAGTGGCGCCCGACCAGGCCGGCATGATACGCTGTCCCACATGCCACGATGTTGATCTTGCTGATGGCCTTTATCTGCTGGTCGGTGAGACTGATCTCATTGAGCACCACGTCTCCGGTCTTACGGTCGATTCTGCCTGAGAGAGTATCCTTCACAGCCCTGGGCTGCTCATGGATCTCTTTCAGCATGAAATGCGGATAGCCCGCCTTCTCGGCGCCCTTTGCGTCCCACTGGATCTTCATGACGTCCTTGTTGACCAGGGCTCCGTCGATGTCGGAGATGATCACTCCGGATTTGGTAACGACGCAGAACTCGCCGTCGTTGAGAATCTGAACATCCCTCGTGTATGAGAGCACGGCTGGTATGTCAGATGCTATGAAGTTCTCGCCGCTGCCGATTCCTATGATCAGTGGACTCTCGTTCCTCACCGCGAACAGCTTCTCTGGCTCCGACTTGCAGATGGCTCCTATTGCGAATGATCCCTGGAGCCGCCTGACTGCTCGCCTGAACGCAGTCTCCATGTCGTAGGACTCCTTGAGAAACTCCTCTATGAGGTGAGCGATGACCTCGGTGTCTGTCTCACTTCTGAACGAATGCCCTCGTGCGATGAGGTCTTCCTTGAGCTCGAGGTAGTTCTCGATTATCCCGTTGTGAACTACCACCACTGCTCCTGAGCAGTCGCAATGCGGATGAGCGTTTGCATCGGACGGCCTTCCGTGAGTCGCCCACCTGGTGTGTCCGAGTCCAACAACAGAGGACAAGCGACGGCCGTTGAGCCGTTCAGAAAGCTCCGACAGTCTTCCCTTTGCCTTGACTATCTCGAGGTCTTGGCGGCCGTCATCAAATACCGCTATACCTGCTGAATCGTACCCTCTGTATTCCAGTCTTGCAAGCCCATCGATCAAGATCGGTGCAGCCTGCCTATTCCCGATATATCCAACGATTCCGCACATTATTCAAGCTTCTCCCTTCGTCTAAGCAAAACTTGCCACGAGTAGGCTCA
>JAAYAB010000179.1 GCA_012719595.1 Bacillota bacterium | reverse complement strand
TATATCTTCCCGTCCGGACCTAGCACACCGCCTTGCCACTTCATGTCTCCTGATAGATCGGCCCCAAACGTCTCCCTGGTAGCTATGATCACGTCAATTCACCCCTAAACAGCAAGCGAGCAACATCACTGCTGCCCGCTCACTTCACGCCATACCCACGTCTGAGTCTCCTCATCGAAGTGCCAGTCCCTCTCAACCTCCGGTGACCTGCCAGGTATCGGTACCGTCGTTGACGCATGGGTCTCCGTCTCTATCCGTGGAGTACCAGAGCCAGCAAACCGGCCCGTAGCCCTCTCATAGACGTAGTATATCGGCACGATTCTCCCTCCTCTAGCAGCGAATCATCAGCCATTCTGCAAGTGCGTCTGTAGGTCCCCCACACGGAACCTAGGTGCCTGTCCAACACCGATCTCGAGAGCAGTGTCCAGCTCAGCCCAGTCAAGCAGAATGCCTTCACTCTCTGCGTCGAATATGCCCCAATGCGTCACAGTACCCCAATCGCCAGTCGCCTCCGGGAACTCTATCTGCTTCGCATTCGCCGTTACCGTCGGATTGGCTGCCGTCGCTATTGCCCAATACTCAGAAGTATTCGGCACCGCAACTCGTGCATACCCATTACCGTCCGGCTCGATGAAGTTTGATCCATCAGGATTCGGCGTCGTTACGCTCAGTCCAATATACAGCGTATTCGGCACTTCTAGCTGCGCCTTTCCATAGAGAGCATTAAGAACAGCAGCTTTCATCGCATTTGACAGCGGCATACTCCTACCCCCTCACACTCTAGTAATCATGATATACTCCGGCCCTATCTCAGCTACGCCTGTAGGCCCGACCTGAACATTCTCAGAGCCCAGATCATCCAAATCTATACCTATCAGCACCTCAGCATCCCACACACCAGGAACCGACCTAACGGCGGCAATAACCGCAGTCCAGACGACATCCTCCCGCAGTCCAAGCCCCATATGCACTTCGCCATGGCTATCCACGCCACCGATATACCGGATGATTGCGTCCTTGATCTGTGCCTCCCCATCCGCAGGGAATGCAGCAGTGGTCTGGATGTTCGCAACAACATAGATTGTCACCGGCTGAGCCCGGCTAAACCGAATGAGCTGCATCTCACCTCCGACATCCTCAACCGGCACCTCTACATCCCCATACGGCTCAATTCCAGCCGCTATCGTGCGGTGTATCGCCTTAGCTATATCCTCATCTACTCCGCCAAGCACGACCACGCCGACGCTCTTAGGCGGCATTCCGTCGACCGCTCCCATACTCGTGTTGTGTCTCACAAGCGCAGCCCTCACGCCAGGCACGCTCAATACCGCCGCTCTGATAGAGTCCAGAGTACTCGCCCCGCCCCCAGACAGGCCGAGGTAGTACCGTTCCCTCAGTTCCCAGTCAGTCTCTCTATCAACACCGTTTTCGTTGTCATCGTGATCGATATTGGTCGCGGATCCCACGCCGGCAATGGGGTTGATGATCCTAGTTAACAGCCCAGCAGCTACATTGCTTGCTGTCCCGGGAGTAACCGCCTGAGCGAGCACTTCGATTTCTCCTGACTCAGGTATAGTCACTGCTTCGATCGTCGCGAACCGTATCGTCTGATCCTCTGCCCCGACGAGGAACCCTTCGGGGATCACGGTTCCTGGGTCTCCAGTGACCTTCAGCATCCGCTTCGCAGCGGTCGCAGCCCGCCTAGATATTCCGGCGTACTTGACCGCATAGTCGAGGCTCTGCCCCACGGCGAGGTCAACGAACCCCGAGCAATAGACCTTCTCAGCTACAGCCCAGAGCAGAGACAGCCCGAAGGCGACCACTCGCAGGAACAGTGCAAGAGGCGAGGCGCTCGAGAGGTCGATGTTGACTCCCAGAAGGTTTTTCGCCTTCGATTCCATCTCTGCTATGATATCGGCGTACGTCTTGCGCCGGAATCCAAACTGCGTGACTCCCCAGTCTGTCACTCGACATCCACCTCCTCGGCCACCTGTTCTCCATTCTCAAGCCGCACTTCGAACTCGATGTGCAAGACCCGATTCGGCAGTCGGCTCAGGCGTATGCTCTCGACCAGCTTCACCTGGTCGTCCGCCATGAGCGCCTTTCGGATCTCGGCCTCGATCAATCGGTCGTCTGTGCCCTTCTCGACCAGCGCTAGCCAAGGCACGCCGAAGGTATTATCCAAGAACCATTCGCCGAGCCGGGTCGCGAGTCTGAGTCTCAATCGCTGCGCCTGAGCCTCGATGCCGTCGACTATGCGCAATCTCTGATGCTCGTCGAACTCAATGTCTCCCGTCGAGGGATCCACGTGGAAGCTCAGCAGGTTGCTCATAGAACCTTCACCACCTGACTGGGATCCGGACTGGCCTGCGTCGGAGCTCCCGCTCCGTTGGCTGAGTGTGTATGGCCATCGAGCCATTGCTTGAGTGCAGCGCCCAGCGGGACGCCCTCTGCAGCGCCTTCTCCTCCCAGCCTAAGGTCTGATGTGTGCAAGATCGACGGTCCATCGATCCGAAGTTCCACTCTGTGCGGACCCACTTCGATGAGGACGTCGCCGGCCTCTTTCATGATGATCTTTGAGCCCTTCTCTCGATGGAAGATCAGTAGATCCTTGGAGTGTTCTGCGGGCAGCTGAGACTCCGCCTGGTGCATCAAACCCGGGATGGCTATGGCGTCGTCAATGGCGTGCCGTCTCGCAAACTTCGGATCCTGAGGTGTTCCGTCAACAAGGAGATAGTCCAGAGCTCGCTCTGAAAAGACCACGAGGACCGTGTCGCCCTTCCGGATCGGCGGCCTGATGATGAAGTCCCCGCCCTTCGGGAGAAGGACGGGGACTTCGAGTATGGGAGGGACTGGCTGAGGCTCGGAATCGGGCGATACTCGCCGCTTCCGGAGGAGCGTCACGCTGGCCCTCATCCGCTGTAGATCGATCTCCTCCATGCGCGCCGGTATGGCCGTATGGAGGTCATCGAGCTTGTTGTCGACGACGGCCTTTATCAGGTCCTTGACTCTCACAACGGCACCACCACACATTCCGTGATGTGTTCGCCGCTATCACTGACGTGCCGGCCTTCGGCTACTCTGAAGCGGCCGGAGACCGCTTCGGATTCGATCTCAACGACAGAGTCCGTTGTGATGCGATGCTGCAGCAGTGTCTTGATCCGATAGGCGTCCTCGTATGTCGAATCTCTATACGGCCGGTCCAGAAGCCCGGTCCTGGCATTCAGCACTATGACCTCATGCTGTGCCTGTTGCGGCGGGACCATATAGACCGCGCCATTTGTCACGTGGAGTTTCGCTCCCGTATCTTTCGCTATCTCCTCAAGGGCGGTCTTGATAGCCGTCGAAAGAGTCCGCCCGTTGGGATAGACCACGTCTTCGGGCAATCGGATCTCGCCGACATCGAGCCCAAGCACTGCCACCAGATCATTAACGATCTGCGATGCTTTCGTCCCAGGCGACCAGCTCCGGTTGACGTAGCGGGTCAGCCACTTGTCCGTGCCATCTCCGATCGTCAGCGTAGTAACCCTATCAGCAGCCTCGAGCTGCGTCACGGCCTCAGCTATAACGCCGAATGTCACGAGCCCGATATCATTCTGGTATCCGGAACGCACTGCGATGGGCTGTCCTGTCTCGCAAACGGCAAGCGAGTCCGGTCCGAGATTGTAGAGCTTTACGCTGGCCACGTTGCCATCCGAGCCGTCGTCGAAGGGAATGTCGAATTCAATCGTGAGCGGAGGGCTGGCAATCACCCGGCTGCCGATCTGAATCTCGGTTACTCGACCAAATGTGGTCACAGCGATCCCTCCAGGAAAATGAACGGGAACACGTCTTTCATGAAGGTGGCCTTGTTGCAGAACGACTGGACGCCGGCTATGTCGAGTGGGATGATGTGCACACCCTTAGGCAGGCGATCATCGACTACGCCGGCGAGCAGATCCGCCCCATAGACAAACGGACGATGGCTGAGTATGGTATTCCCCCCACTGTCAGCTATGGTGGCCGTGTAGAAGTCGCCCACAGAGTTGTAATGGACCGTGAACCTCAGTCTGATGCCAGCTAGACTGATCCTGAACGAGTCGGGCATGGAGGAGATCTTGATTGGCAGGTATTGCAGCCTCATAGATCTTCTCCTCCTATCGACGGAAAAACCCAACTATTTTCGCCAAGAGGCTCTGTCCCGTGTCTTCGTCGACCTCTACTGTCTCAGGTTGCCGCAGATCCGGTTCCGGAGGCGGCGGCTCGGGTGCGACCTCCGTGACCGGATCGGGCTCATAGAACTCCCGGATCTCTACTCGGGCGATCTCGACCTGCCGTAGAGTGATACCCAGCACACATCCATTAGCTATGTCCTTACTGTAGCTGGGTGATATTCGCTCGATGACCAGGTTCTCATGTATCTCACGGCCCACGTAACGGACGAGTTCCTTTGCTTTCATGATCTCCGCGAGGCGTCGGCGCCTCTGTTCCCAATCCCGGCCTGTCAGCGTGACCGTCAGAGAGAGACTGAGTGGCCGCTGCTTCACGTGGTCCGCTATTTCGTGCCCATCCTCCACGGCATTCTCCGACACATCGGCAGCGTAGTCCGGTGACTCCTCGCGCACAACATCGAGAAGGACGTCGCCTAGCATAGACTTGGCCATTTACTCCGCCCCCTCCAGCACGACCGAGGCGTAATCCTCTCCAATGAGCTCCTCCAGCACCCGGCGGACCTCTTCCCGGACACGTATCGCGATGGCCCTCGCATCATTCTCGGTTGCACCTCGAGCATCGATGTTGATAGGCATGTTAATGTGTATAGGAGCTCGGCCGGCCTGCCGCCAGGCATAGCCGCCAGCATCCCCAGACTGCTCCCCCGTGCCCTGTGTGGCGATGCTGAGCGGAGTAGGAGTATCCAGCAGCGGCTGCTTGGGCATCTCGACCGATCGATCGATGGCTAGTCCCAATGGCACGCCCAGATCGACCGTCTGTAGATATGCCGAAGCCTCTCCAACCCAGGCCTTCACAGCGCTCAGCAGATCCGGAAACACCGGCAGTTTGATGTCCGGAATCGTGATCGGGTTCTCCTCGAGCCACGCTTTGGTTGCGTCAACTGCTGCTATCGTACCTATGATCTTTTCCTCGGATGTTCCGACGCCGACATCGAGATCGACCGGGTTCTGCCGGAAGGTCGAAATCAACTGCCCAAATCGACTCTTGATACGCTCAGCAGCCGAGGCAAAGGTGGTCCTCAGCGACTGAGACTCGAGGCCGAGTTTCTGGGCAATCGCCTGGATACCTGAGAACCTCGGCGTTGTCTCTGCGAAGCCCTCGCCAGCTCCCACGGCCGTCTGAGTGAGGCTCTGGAACCCCTGTCGCAACGCTGTGAGGCCGGATCCGAGCTTCCCAAACAAACCCTTGGCCCACGATCCTGCCGTCTCTAGCATCTGACTAGACAGCGACCGCACGCCTTCGCCGAGCGAGCTCAATCTCTCTCGTGCGGCGTTGACGCCCGCCTTCACGGCCTGGACGCCGGCTCTGATGCCTGTGCCGAGGCCTTCCCTGATTGAGCTCGCCACGGTCCGGACCTGTCCTGCAGCCGTCTTGCCCACGGACGCTATTTGTCCGATGCCTGATTTGACCCAGCCAAACAGCTTGCCGATGCCGCTGGCCACGAACTGAACCGCTTTCAGAGGAGCCAACAAGACTGACACAATCGGCCGGGCCGCATTGACAAGGCCTCCGATTCCGGCGCTGACCGCCTGGACCGGTCTGCCGACTCCCATGATGGCATCTCTGACTCTCCCAAACAGCCACGCGATACCCTTCACGACTACGATTATGGGCATGAACGGTGCGAGGAGAGCGGTCTTCAGCGGAGCCACGATCTTCCCAAGACCGGCGAACTGAGCTCGAAGCCACTGGATGGGAGATCCGATGCCCTGAATCGCGGTTCTGGCCTGGTTGAACAGCCAGATGACACCCTTCACTAAGCCGATCACCGGCAGAAATGGGAGCACCAGAACTGTCCGGAGAGGGCCCGCTGCACCAATCAGCCCAGCAATACCATTCTTGACCCAACTGACAGCGGCACCTATCCCTCGGAATGTCGCCTGCAGCCAAGTGCAGCTCTTAGCCCACTGAACGATCCGGCCGGTGATCGTGTCTCCCTTGCCGGCGAAGAACGAATAGATGTCCTGCACAACGAGCACGACTGCTGCTATCGCTGCCGCTACTCCCAATACGATACCGATGATTGGCAGCCAAGGAGCCACCGCCGCCCATCCGGCAGCGGCAAATCCCTTGATGGCAGGGATCGCCGTAAGGAAACCAGTCTTGAGAAGAGGAAGCGCTTTGGCCAGAGCTATCATCTGCGGGACCATAAATGAGGCAACGAGCAGGAGCCCGCTGAGAACTGCTCCGAATCCGAGCGCTACTGCAATCACGGTCTTGATTGGGCCGGGGAGCATATTGAACACGTCAATAACTCCACGCAGGATATCGGCACCCAATCTGATCACAGGTATGAATGCGGTTCCGATCGATATCTGAGCCTCCTCAAAGGCGCTTCCTAATTCCTCCAATGAGCCGTGCAGATTATCCATCTGCTTCGCAGCGATTGTGCGCGCCGCACCACCTGATGCTTCGAGCTGAGCTGTGAACTGCCGGATCCGGTCGGGTCCCTGAGCCATGAGAGCCAGCACGCCAGCGAAGGCTCGCTCGCCGAATAGCGCCTGGATCGCAGCACTTCGCTGGGCCTCACCCATGTTTGCCGTCGCAATACTGAGCTGCTCTATGATGTCGGCCATTGGCAGCATCCGGCCCTCTGTATCCGTGATCCTAATTCCGAGCGCCTTCATCACTTCGGCAGCTGCGCCTGTCGGACCGGACAGAGAGCTCATCATGCTTCGCAGTGTCGTGCCCGCTTGGCTCGCCTGAATGCCTGCATTGCCGAGAAGTCCGGCTAGTGCTACTGTCTCCTCTAGGCTGATATTCAGCGAAGCGGCCACAGGAGCCGCGTATTTCATCGTCTCGCCGAGCATCTGCAAATCCGTATTGGACGAAGTGAACCCAACCGAGAGAACATCAGCTACTCGTCCAGACTCGGATGCCTCCAGATTGAACCCTCTCAATATTCCGGAAACGATATCAGCCGTTGATCCCAGATCGAGTTTTGCAGCAGCGGCTGCATCGAGCATGCCAGGCATTGCCGATATGATCTCCTCAACCTCAAAGCCGGCCAATGCGAGGTAGCCCATGCCTTCCGCCGCCTGGGAAGCTGAGAATATGGTCGTCGCACCTAGATCACGTGCTGTGCGAGACAGGCGAGCCAGCTGCTGGTCGTTAGCCCGGGCAAGCGCACCAACCCGAGACATCTCCTCTTCGAAGTCGGCCGCCCTGCGCACTGCAAATCCGATCGTGCCGGCCGTGGCTGCAAACGCCCCAGCGATCAATGTTCGGTTGTCCTTCAACGCCTTGCTGACACGTTCCAGGCTCTTCTCGTTCGCCTGGAACTTCGCGTTCAGTGCGTCGAACCCAGTGGCCATGGAGGAGGTAGACTGCGCTACCTGAGTGCCGGTAGCAGCGACCTGAGCGCCGAGGGTCTGTACGCCGCGTTCGCTCTTGACTGCATTGGCTTTAAATGCGTCGACCTGCTGATTCGCCTCAGCGAGCGGGCCAGCCTCGATCTGATAGCCGACCCGGATAGACAGATCCCTCAGCACATCAGCCACGTCGTGTCACCCCCTCCATCTGCGGCGTCGAGGTGTAGGCATCTTTGGCGGTTTCTCCTTAGGCGCATATATCTGCAACGCAGCTTGCGCCTCATACAGCTCATCGAAGTCCATGGCAGAGGCCTCGGTGTACGAAAAAACCCCGCTCATGACCAACTGCCAGAATGCTCCGTTCTGCTGAGCGATCTGCCTATACCTGGTCATGTTCGGGGCCTTAGTACCATCCGAGGCCTCGATGATGTAGCTAGCCTCTAAGAAACTGCTCGATCTCGGTTACGAGCGCCTCCAGTTCCCCAACCGACTCGAATTCCTCCGTCTTCAAGCCGGCCGGATCGATCACAACGTTGTCGAACAGCCCCTGGATGTAATCCAGGCTCTGTATCACACCGTTGCGGTCTCGGCTCTTGTCCGTGTGCCTCAGATACCACTTCGCACCAGGATGCTGCAAGCGGTATTTCTTCCCGCGCACCGTCACCTCGCCAGTCTTGGTTGTCTTGACCTTCTCATCGCCAGCCAATGATATCCCCTCCTATACTCGTTTTCCGTAGAAGGATTCAGCGGCGATGATTACTCGCCGCTGTCGTTGAACACCTGATCCCAGTCGGCCACGAGGATCGCCACCTCGACATCCTCGACGCTGTCACCCCGGCTGAACGGCGGCGCCTTCTGGATCATCGCCTGAGAACCGCCGACGGAGACGTCGCCCTCGAAGTTGCGGTCTGTAATGCGAATGCTGAATGGCTCCCTCTTGTTTCGAAGCTCCATGACCTTGGTCAGAGACGGTGAGTTGTGCTTGAGCGTCATGGTGATCGTACCGGTGTTATCAGCGGAGAACACGAACGTGACGTCTCCCTGAGCTCCCACATCTGCGCTCACGTCATCCTCGTTCTTTTCCGCCTCTATGAACGTGCCGTCAGCGAATCCGACCACTGTGTGTCCGTCGATCACAACAGCGACGTCTCGCGGATCATACTGCCGAACCTTCTCATCAGCCATCGCTATACCCCCTTATCTCATGCTAGTACAGCCATGAGCCCGGGCGCTGCCCGGGCTCTCCCTATCCAGCCATCGAAGCCTAACAAACTAGACTAGACTCGCACCACTCCGGTGACCTGAACCTTGTGGACCGCTCCGGCGAGCTCAGCATCCCAGTAGACGTCGGGCAGGATCCGGTTCGCACGATCGGTCGCGGCAATATCCTGGCGCCTCGGGGCCGTCACGGTATAGAGGCCATTGCCGAAGTCATCCCGGGCGATCAATCCGTTGCGGGTGGCCTCCTGCAGCACGGCCTTGATGGGCTCGATTATCAACCCAATGCCAAGATTGTCATACGGGATCTTGCCATTGACGAACAGTGTTCGACTGATGCGCTCCTCCATCCGGGCCTTGAGCCAGTCCTTGGCAAGCTGGATGTCAGCATAGGTGCCGTCGGTGGCGACCCCTTCGCTCGTCTGCAGGACGCCGAACTTGTTGACGTAGGTGATAGCGTTGGCTTCATGGAGCGCATTGATCTCCGTTGTGCTGAAGCCGGCCTCGGCTACACCATCGAGGGTCTTGAACTTGAAAGTCACGGTCCCGGGCGTTTCCGGTGCCAGCCTGCCGACTAGGGCCGCGTCCGGATAGGCGCTTGTCGCGCCGGGATCGGTGTGCGCGATGAACACGGTTCTGCCGGTCTCCATCGAGGCTGTGAGCGCCTGGACTGATGCAACTACCTCAGCAGCGGTCTCCTGCTGCTCATTGGTGCACACAAACATCTTGCCGTTCGAGGCAGCCCATGCGGCCAATGCCACCAGATCGTGGGTCCCATATTCTCCTCCTGGTGTCTCGTGCTCTCTCGGAGCGAACACGAGCCAGTACCAGTTGTTGTGAGTGCCCACGAGCGCATTCAGTGCAGCTGCCAGGTCCCCGGGTGCGGCCTCCGACCGAGCAGAGGAGTAGACGGCAACCGTCTGAGGCCTCGGGCTCTGTCTCAAGATCGAGGCAACCGCCTGATAGACCTCATCCGTAGCGTCAAACCCCTCCAGCTCGGTCAGGCTAGACACTTCCTGGTAGGCCTGATCCTTCCCGGTCCCAAGGACCAGAGGAAGACCGAAGCCAGCTTGTGTGAGCGGTCGTGTCTGGTCTGTGATGACTATTTCGACGTCTCTCATCCTTTCATCCCCTCCATTACAGGTCTATCTCTTTGGTCCCCTCAGGACCGGTGATCTTAACCTTCTCGATAGTCGGAACCCTCACCTCAACCGTGTCGATGACCCGTATGCTGACGTCGAAGCCCTGCCGCCGCTCCACGCCTCGATCGAGGATGGTGTCTCGATCCTGGATCCCCGTCGCGTTGGTGATCACAGCATTCAGCGGCTCCAGCCAGTCATTGCCGAGTTCATGCACCTCAAACCAGTCCCGGACAGCCATTGCACGCATGGCAATCTGATCGCTGCGAGCCTTGTCGTATACCGAGATCGACAGGTTAAGCGTTGGATTACGCACGTAGGTGTACTGCACGTCGCTTTCAAACCGCTCATCAGAGCTCGGAACCACAGACACTATCCTCGTGGGCTGCGCAGACCCGTCCGGCGTCATGGGCAGCCACTTGAACGTGACGAACGGATAGGCGGGCCGAGGATCCGGCTGGTCTGCTTCGATTACTTGTTTGATGTCGTAGGCTGCCAGGTATTCCTTGAGACCGGCAATGATGGCCTTGGTGATCTCGTCAAGCTGGATCATTCTTGGTCACCACCTTGACGGCTACATGGACCTGTGCGTCGGCGATGTGCGAGTTGTCCGTAACCTCCTGGATCTCATACTCCGAGCCCTTCCAGACAAACGTGGTTCCTATGGGCAAACCCACGTGACCCGACGTAATGACCTTGAGATCATTCGATGTATAGGTGCCTGCTTCGTAGAGCCGCAGATCCTCGGACGTCAAGTGTGCGATGATGGCTCTGGCCTTGAGTTGCGTGCCATCGAGCTTCACATAGCGACCCCTGTTGTTATAGGTGCCTCCGGGACCGGGCACGGAGAACTCGATGAATCGGCCATATTTCTGCATAAGATACCTCGCTGACCTCATCATCTCTGCACTATCCTCCATTTGATTGCTGCCGGTGATGCCAGCTTGCCGGTGTCCATCAGAGGTTGATCGCCCCTGCCCGAGCTGGTGGACTTGGAGGCGATCGTGAACGGATGGTTAGGAGCGAACTCGCCCCGACGGATCTGCTCGATGATAGCTCCCTGAAGCTCAATGCCGACGAAGCTCAGGAGCTTCCCGGCCCGGGCCCTGCCGGCGACCACATCCGAGAGGATCTCGTCGGCCTTTCGCTGGACCTCATCGATCGAGTTGTCGAAGCCAGTCCGGATGAACGACCTCTCGGGTATCCGGATCTTGCTCCCGACCTTCATGTAGAGGCCGCCCTCTCCGGACCTCAGTCCGAGTTCTCGGCTTCGCCCGATCAGATACCGGCGCATCTTCTCGGTGACAACGATCTCGCACCCGAACTCGTTGACCGTAGCGATCAGCAGGATCGTGGTGTCTTGGTCTTCAAACACCCCGACTTCCACGACACTCCGGCCTAACTCATCAAGCTCTCGGAGGATGTCAGGTATGTTGTTGTCATCCTTGATGGCTACGGTCATGGCTGTCACCTACAGTCCAGGGTTCTTGCGGTACGGCCACAGAGCCTGATACTCCTCCGGACCCCAGTGAGTGCTCCCTATGCCGGCCAGAGTCTCGATGGACATACCCTCGACAGGTCGCTCGACGTATCGAGCCACCCGCCGCTTTACCCACTGCTGGACCGCAGCCGGGATAGGCAGAGGCACCTCTTTTCCATCGGCATCGACCGAGGTGAACGGATTGTTGAGAAACGAGTCTGCATCGTCTTTAGCCGCATCTAGGGCGTCCTGAATGTCCGCGTCCTTGCTGGTGTCCTCTTCAGGAATCCCTAGATAGCGCTTCATGTCAGCAACACTGAGCTGGAGACGGTCAGCTACCGCTCCCATTGGCATCAGCCCTCCCGGCTGCGCCTGTGAGATGCCCGATGGCCATTCAGTGCGGCGCGGCTCGAGAATACCTTATCGCAGTCCCCACACCTATAGGTCACGTTGATTCCAGTGGACTCGCCCGTCGGCTCGGTCATCGGCGCATCCGGCGGTTCGATGGCAGTCTTCGTCTCGCTGGGCCCGGGTGTCTCGATCTTCTCCGGCTCCTTGACGGGCACGTTCGTCGGCTGCGTCACGGGCCTCTCAGTCGGCACAGGATCTGGGACCTCGGCGATCAGCCCCCTGCTTATCCAGGTGTCGATAGGAAGTCCTTGCCTGCGGAACACCGGCTCCCCTCTCCGGTGAATCCCATCGGCCCCAATGAACGTCTTCAGTGCTATGTATCTAGGCATAGCGTCCACCTCCACTAGAGTCTTCTGGCCAGTCCTTTACTCTCAAGAACCTTGGCTCTTTGCTTGTCGACTGTGATCAGGCTGTCTCTCCGCTGCAGTTCTTTGCCGTCGTGATGGTTCTTAGTCACGAACATCCGAACACAACCCGCAGGCACCTCGATACGTTGCCCAACAGTTGAACACGGCAAGATCACTGGGTCGAGGAATGATTCCGTGTTGTCTTAGGGACCGATTGTGGATCAGGTGCGCCACAGGCTTCCTGTGGAGCCCCGCTAGGACCAAAGCCCGTTGAGTCCAACTCAGATGCGTGATGATAATGTCGCACCAGTCGGCCAGAGCGTGTTCTTGGACCAAGTCAATGCATATCGAGACTCCCTGGTAAGTTGTATTGGAACCCGTGCCAGTGAGCACCTGGACCTCATGCCCGCGCTGTTGCAGCTGTCTCAGCATGGTATGAAGCATCATCTCATCAGAACCGGCGTTGTGCGCCGGCGGATACCCATGCACGTAAGCCAAGATTTTCACGATACTGCCCCCACAGAGAGGGAGGGGCTTAGCCCCTCCCTCAGCCGACTCAGGATGTCAGCGTTCCCGGTTTATCAGAGTTCTCAGCTGCCAGAATCAGCTGGCGGGGCAGAATCGAACTGCCCAAGCACGAAGGCCTCAGGCCTGTAGATCGTTTGGGCGAGGCGCTCCTCAGCCAGGATCGCCACCATGTTCTTGATGAAGAACTGGTCGTGGCTATCGCTGACGCGGATCGCAGCTTCCTCTCGATCCCACAGAGCCGTGCCCATGGCGAACGCTCCAACGAGGAAGTCGCCCTCCTGGATCGCAGGAGTGTCGACCACGGGAACTCTCCAGAGCCTCTGCTGACCGCCCTCGGATACCCGGATCCAGATGTAGTGACCGTCCGTCCCCTTCATCAGCTCGATATCTTCCCAGTCATTCGGGTGCAGGACGATACCCGTCACCGGATATTCGGCCAGTCTCGCCCTTGTCATCGCCCTACGGATGGCGTCCACCTTGTTGTCGCCGGCCTTGCCGTCAGACCACTTATAGGACTGGATCTTTGAGTCGGTCAGGATGCCTTGCAGGTTGTTGCCCAGGCCGTCTCCGTAGAGGATCTGCCCATCCTCCACGAGCTTCAGACCGTAGATGAGGCGCTGGTCGATGTACGAGCTCAACTGAGGAGCATCAGCCAGTATCTGTCTCGTAGCCGGCAGCCAGTGAGCTATCGTCTTCACGCTGATGCTCACGATCTCGAAGGACAGGCCAGACTCAGGCTTGCCCTGCGCCGGGGCCTCGCCGACTGTCGCTGCCATGTTGGTGAAGCCAGTCTCCCTGACGAACTCGATTGCGCCGACACCAGTTGTCAGCACTGGGATCAGGTCTCTGACTCTCATGGTCCGATCAGGTGCCCTCATGATCTCGGC
Organism: Bacillota bacterium; assembly: GCA_012719595.1. GTDB lineage: Bacteria > Bacillota > DTU014 > DTU014 > DTU014 > JAAYAB01. Next base: position 1,736 of record JAAYAB010000179.1, on the reverse strand, counting down.
GAGCCTCTCAGGCGTATACAGATAGCCGGGGACGTTGCCCAGAGAGGCACCGGTCAGAGTCGTCTTCGTGAAGAAGCTCTTGACCCGGTAGTCCTTCGACTTCGTCTCGCCGGCTGCGATCATCTGCTCGTACGCATCGGACTCGACAAACAGCTGGCCGAAGCTCTTGGTGCTCTCGGGATCGCCTTGAGGCAGCCTGTTCATCTTGGCCTCGAGCTCATCCATGCGGGTCTGAGCGGCCTTGAGATCCTCGCTGATGCCTCGCAGAGACTCCTCGGTCTTCTGGATCGCCTTGGCAGTCTCCGTTGTCGTCTCACCGAACTGCTTGATCTCCTTATCCTGTTGATCAAGCAGCTCCTTCAGTGTTTTGAGCCCCTCGTCCAGAGCGGCTCGAATCTCCTTCAGATCCATCTGTGTGTCACTCCTTTCTCAGTGCCTGTCCAAACCTGCGAAACTCTTTGAGCAGCATGCGCTCTTCGGCCATCTGCTTCAGAGCTCGCACAGATGACAAGAGAGCCGACACGTCGTCGCCTCCCTCACCTGCACCTGGCGAGTGGTCTCCCGAGTCGCCGGCGCTGTCGCTATGCGAGTCCCCCTTGACCGGAGTGGACTTCTCCGAGTCCGGCTTCAGGAGGAGTGCCTTCAGTTCTTGTGCCTTCTGCCTGCCCTTTTCGTCGAACACACCCTCGTCTTCGCCTTCTTTGATGAGCGCCACCATCGCCTCAGAGAACTGACTGATCGAAGTCTCGACCTTTCCCGGACGGTCGGTCTCATCGGGATCGCCCACAATGCCATAGATGGTGTCCCAAAGCGTGTTCATGAGGCGGTAGAACCGCTGCCAGAAGTCCTGCTTTTCCAGATTCTCGGTGAAGTCGTTGGCCTTCTTGTGCGTGCTGATCTCGATGGGCTTGTCCCGCTCCTTCTGCTCTCGCTCTTGTCTCAATGCTTTCACCTCATCTCTCCACCGCTTGATGGCCAGCTCGAGCATCTCCGGGACCTCGTCCGTCTCGAAATGGCCGCTCCGCAGGGCTTTTTCCATACGCTCCATCGACTGAATAAGCCGATCGGCCTGGGCCATGGACTTGACCCCGACGATCGGCGTATACTCGTTCATCCCCCATGCGACGTAGGAATACTCATAGAGCTTGAGCTCTTTCAGGTGCCGGATCTTGTTGCTGTCGCGCTCTTCCTTGACCACGTCGTAGCCAATGGATTCCTCGGTGATTACGCCATCCTCGAGGAGCATCAGCACGTCCGACGCCAGTCGGGTTTTCGTGATCTTGGTCTCTACGTAGAGGCCGACGTCATCCTCGCGCATGACGAGGGGCTTGCCGACCATCCAGGCTGGCTCGTGCATGAACAGAGCCTTGATCCGTCTCTTGCCCTCGGGACCCCAGGCATTGATCGTGCGTCGGAAGGCACCCGGATCCACCACATCTCCGCCCTCGTCGACTACGTTGAACGTCGACGGATAGCTGATCACGATACCTTCCTTCGCATGGATGTCCTTGAGTTGGAGCTGAACGTTCTTGAACTCCATTCCGCCATCGCCCCCAATGAAAAACCCCGCTTGAATGCGGGATTTCTGAGGTTTTCTCTATGTAGTGTAGTCGCTACAGGATGACTCGATGCCGCTCGGTGCACCGGCAGTTGATAACCTCCTCAGGCGGTCCGGAGGGATCGCCTGGATACATCAGCCCGTTACTGTAGGACTCATCCATCTTGTGAGTCTCGCC